>VMSV01000043.1 GCA_013791935.1 Desulfobacteraceae bacterium
CCCTTATGGCCGGAGAAGTGGCCTCCCTGCTTTTCTCCCGAATGACCGTGCCCATCCTTTACTATCTCGATAAACGCTGGGAATTTGGTCACGGCCATGGGCTGGTGAAGGATCGCACATCGGATTCGGCTTGAATTGAATTGCCCTCAGGGTAACCGCATTTAGAAAATGATTGGCAATCCTGGGATTTTGGGGGTTTGCGTGCAAGCAAGCCGCTCAATCCATCCCTTTGAGAATCAAATGCGGTTACCCTGGAATAACCCTTTTCGATGATTGTTTTGTATAAATTTTTGTGGTATTTTTCCAAAGCATGCTTACTGTGTTGCAATGAAGATTGGAACCCCCTTTGATCATCAATTGTGGGTTTTTTGTGGGAGAACCAAATGACGGCTGCGGTTAAACATAGGGGTCGAACAGGCATTGCTTTATTGCTCTTGCTCTGTCTGTCCCTGGCAGTCACGAAAACGGAATTGTCCGTTGGCCTGAAAGACTCCGGGGACAGCCAAAGGGCTGTGCTCTTTGTTCGCTCCTTTGGGGATTGGGAGGGATTGGTTTGCTCTTTCGAAAGGCGAACCCAACATAATGCCTTGGACAGGCTGTTTAAAGATGCAATCCTTCCCGGGCAAATCCCGCAAGATTTTACCCGGGAATCCTCCCTTTTTAAAGAAGAATCCAATCCCAGGTTCACCCATCCCGCAAACCGCTCGGAAAAGTCCAGGGCACCTCCTTGCCCCCAAACGTAAGTCGTGAACAACTCGTAAAAAGTGCGTGGATTTCATTGTACTTGCAATCCCATTTGAATCACATGGTCTGATCAAAAACAATGGGATGCGTCGTGTAATATTTCCAGGCTTTTAACCGTTGCTCTACAATCCCTTTTGAGTTGTGGCCCGCCGCGAGGTCAGCGTGATGCCGGCGGCGAGCCCTTCATGGATTTACGCAAGGAGGCTTTATGCAAGAAAATCTTTTGAAATCACCTGGCACCATAGAAAGCAGCCCCAAAACCGGGCCGGAAATTGACTATTCCCCCAAGACCTATACGCTGCTCGAACAAATCGTTTCCGGGGCAAAGATGATCGCCGTTGGCGGAATCATTGTGGCCATCCTCTGGGGGCTTCAAAAATATTTAGGATAGTATCCGGATGGAAAACCGGTATCTGTTTGATTGGGGGGCTCTGCGCCCCCAATCAAAGGTCACGGTCCGGCCTGCTTTCAACGGACTGGAATCCCTCTAAGATGAAGTTTCGAATGCCATTGTTTCGGATATTGGTATCCAAACATTTCGGACATTCTTGTCAACCACAACATATGGTTTGTTGAAATTATTTGTTGACGGCCTATTTTCCTTACGATATTATTTTTTGGTAAGGAAAATAAAAAGGACAAATAACATGCAATCATCCATTACTTCAAAGTTTCAAACCACTATTCCCAAGGCGATTCGCAAGCATTTGGGCCTTTCCATAAACGATGCCCTGGAATGGAAACTAGAAAACGGGAAAATCACGGTATGCCCTGCGAAAGATCTTTTTTTAAAATATAAAAATGCAATTAAAACCGGCAGGGGAGATATAAAAGCGGATATTGAAAAAGCCAGAGCTCTCCAGATGGAAAAATACCGTTGAAACACTACATTTTTGACACCAATGCCTTAATCTCGTTTGTTACGGATCGAAATCCAGAACAACAAGAAAAAATTTTCCCTTTATTTGAATCTGTGGGGCAGCTAAAAGCCGGAGTTTTCTGCCATCAGCACGTTTTGACCGAATTTATCTTTGTGCTGGATCGGGTATATCATGTTTCCAAAGTGGAAATTGTAAAAATGGTTTCCGACTTAGTTGCAACGCCGGGCATTGACGTTATCCATGAAATTGATTTTGGCAATGTATTTAAATATTGGCCTGATCCAATCCAAGATTTTGGAGATGCGATAATCGCATCTGTAGGTATCATGCATAAAAGCGCAACAATTGTTACCTTTGACAAGAAATTTTCAAGCCATCTATCCACGCTGGGGCTCCGCGTTCATTTATTCTAAACTATGGTCTATCCTTGTCTGGCCAACCTAAAAGACTGTTTATTATATTGAAACGTTCAAAAAATAGGCATTATTTGGGCTAAGCGGTTTCTTTTCAGGGTCAAAAACAGGCCTGTAAGATTCTTGGGATTCCTTCAGTACAAATCCAATATTGTCTTCAAAGTACTTCCACACGACAGGGCACGTATCTGTGCATGGGGGTTCCCACAAAGTCCCGGTTTGTGTTTTTGGTCAACCGGTTAACGTTGGCACCATAGGTAACCCCATCATAGACCATGCCAAAGCCATGCGGGAAGAGGACCTGGCCCTTCCGGGTATCTGTGGTGACTTCGGCCTCGATGATTTCCTCGCCTGCTTCCGTAACCACCTTCACCATCTGTTTGTCGACGATGCCAAGGTTTTCTGCATCCAGGGGATGGATGGCCAGGGTGCAAGCTCTTTTGCCTTCATTCCATTCCGGGTTTCGCATCATTGAATTGGCATTGTAGTCCATGTGCCTGCCCGCCATCATAATGAGGGGGAAATTCTCATCAAGCCTGAGCAGTTCTGCTTCATCCACAGGATTTATTTTCTTGATCCAATCATCCGCTTCCGGGTTATAAAGTTCAATTTTCTTGCTCTTTGTCGGGATGCCCTCCAAATTCTTCTTTGGATCCCGGATACCCACCAGGACCCCTTCCGGATGGTCCATGATGGCTTGATACATGGAAAGGCCCTGGTCCGGCCCCACAGGAAAACCGGCTTTTGCCCCCTCCTCCTGGCGATCTTTGGATAACTGCATAAACAAGGGGAAGATACTGGCCAGATGCACCGAGCCCATTGCACTGCCCAGTGTTTTTGCAATTATAAATTGCATCGCTTTACCGCTTTCCGGGGAAGCTGCCATAAATTCCCATAATTTCTGGCCATATGCTTTTAAGTCATTGCTTTTGGCGGCTTCAAAAAGCGATTCCGGTATCCGGGGGATCAGCCCCATGGCATCGGCCAGCAGTGTGAAGATCTCGGCATTTTCTTTTTGCTCTCCTTCCGCCGCAACCACAGGGGACCTCATCCGGGCGTAGACATTCGATATTCCCATACCGGGATTCCCCTCCCAGGATTCAAAAGCGGTTTTACAGGGCAGCACATAATGGGCCAGGGCAGCTGTTTCGCTCATGGCAATGTCGGCCACCACCAGCAGATCGAGCTTTTTAAACGCATCCTCATAGACCGTGGTGTCGGCGTATGAGCGCAATGGATTCGCAGCATAGGAGAGGACGGCTCTTATGCGTTCCGGATGGTCATGCAGGATCTCTTCCTGCAGCACATTCGGCGGGAAAGCGCCATTGATGGCGGGAATATCCGTCAACAAGGTTCGCCATGCCCTGGGGTCCCTCGGATCCCGGTATCCCGCTTTGGGCAGATAACTCCCTCCCGGCATACCGATCCGTCCACAAATGGCCCGCAAAACGACCAGCAAATAGGATACGAGTGCGCTGTGTCTGTTCATGAGTATGCCAAGATCATCAACAATGCATGACCGGCGCGTTGTTAAATCCCGACAGACCTTGACCACCTGATCAACATCCAGTTCACAGAACTTCAGCGCGGCTTTTGCGTCAAAACCGGAGAACCAGGACTGGATCTCGTTGAATCCATTCGTATATTTATCGATATATTCCTTATGATGAATCCCTTCGCTGAGAATGATTGCAATCATGGACTTGATCAGGAGGGCATCCGTACCCGGGCGGATGGCCAGATGAATATCAGCGAGTTTGGCGGTTTCGGAAACCCGGGGATCCACGACCACCAGAAGTCGATCCGGATCTTTGGACATCTTCGTCAATTTCCGCCGGGCCTGGGGGAAATGATGGCTCATCATGGGATTCTTTCCAATCAGCATCAGCATGTCACAGTTTTCAAAATCATCCGCCAGCTGGATGGATTGATTTCCCAATGTCAGGCCGTGCGCCCAGTATCTGCCTGAAAACTCCTGGTTCGCAGCGGAATAGTTCCACATTGAACCGAGTTGCCGAACCAGGCGAATCGGGAACGATGCGCTTAAGAACGCAAATTCTCCTCCTCCGGTCAGTGAAGCCAACGCACGGGGGCCATGCTGATCGAGGATACCCGTAAGTTTTCCGGAAATCTCGCTGATGGCCTGGTCCCAGGAGATCCGCTCAAATCCGTTTCCCGCCTTCTTTAATGGATACAGCACCCTGTCCTTATTTTGTTGATGGTAAGCCACGTTCAACCCTTTTCGGCAAACGTATCCTTCACTTAACGGGCTTTCTTTATCTCCGCGGACTTTGACGATTCGATTGTTTTCCACCTGTACTTGCAGACCGCAGTGATTAGCACACAATACACACGCTGTTTTTTTCCATGACATCATTCATTACCCCCCGTTTTCTCCGGCGGCAATGCCGGCATATTGTTCTCGATTTTTAAATATCAAGCTGCTTTTCTATTTAGTGTTCGTCCGGAAATGAGAAAATTTGTTCAAGTTCAAGGCGGGAAAAAATTTAGCCACAGGAATACTTGAAGTATTTCGAGGATTAAATTTTTTCTCCAACGCCGAAATTGGACGAATTAGCCATTTCCGGCCGGACACTATTTGCCAAAAGGGCAATCCGGGAATACACAGGACTTACACTCCAGGCACATACCGCCGTGTCCCATCTTTGCCAGATCCCGGGTCGTGATCTCCGTCCGGGCTAACAGTCTCGGCAGCAAGAGGTCAAAACTTGTCGTCTTATGGAAAAGCGCGCACGCAGGCACACCTAGTACCTGAACCTGATTAATACGGGCTAACAATGTCATATTACCGGGCAGGATCGGGGTGCCGTACCGCAGATCAACAGCCCCGGCATCCAGTAGCCCCTGGCGAGTGACATCATCGGGATCTACGGACAGCCCGGCCGTGGTAATCAGCAAGTCTACATTGCAGGCTAGGATCTCCTTGACCTTGTCGCAGATGGCCGCAGGATCGTCATTCGTGATGACGGCCTTGATGACCGTACACCCATATGCTTCCACCTTCTCTTTGATGATGGGGATGAATCGGTCTTCCACCAGTCCCAGAAATACTTCGGTTCCGGTCACCAGAATCCCCACCCTGGCCGGATGCATGGGAAGCACTCGAAACAGGGGTTCCTTACTCAAAATGGACATGGCGCTATCAAATATCTCGCGGTGCAAATAGAGCGGAAGAGCTCTGGTACCGGCCAGATTGTCGCCTTTTGAGACGACCGTAAATCCATGACGGCTGGCGCACTTCATATCGGGCAGCATATTGATGACTTCCAGTTGCTTTTCATCCACCTGAAACAGACCGTCTCGGGCCGCGAATAATGCCACTTTACCTTCTCTTGGGTTGTCCGAGAACGTTACCCCGTCTCCGGCCATGGCATTGGCGAGGGCCATGGCCGCCTCATCTTCATGAATCCAATCCGAATCTTCAGGATTTGCTTCAGATACATAAAGGGACTGCCGGCCCATTTTCTGCAGCCGGCAGATATCCCCGGTGGAAATGAGTTGGTTTCGTTTGAATGCCGGTCCTTTTTCCTTCCCCGGAATAATCTGCGTCATATCGTGGAGGGCGTGGTGTCCAACAGCTTCTTCCACAGGCACCGCCTTTAATGGAGCACGTTTCGAAACCGAATCCATTCCTATTTTAGATCTTTGCCTGTAAGGGAGCAGGCCCTGACATCCACCACAGAGCAGTCCATTCTCTGATGGATAGGCCTCATGACATAAGGGACAAATGGTAAATCCTTTTCGTCCGCCTGCAGGGACAGACGCCATATCAAGTTTTACTTCTTCAAAACTGCATATGGAGGAACCTGCTTTTTGGATCTCCGCCATCAATCGATCACGGTCCTGTTCCATCTTAGGTTTGAGTTTGAAAAACCAGCTTTTTATCTCTGAAAAGGGTTCCAGTTTTTCAGGATCAACATAAACACGAATACCAGGCCCTTCAAATTTTTCATAAAAGGTCAATGCGTAGCGTCCAATGTCGATAATCTTCAGCCATCCGTTCCCCACGGTGCAGGGTGTCAGGATCTGTATGGCATCCGGCAAACAGGCCCTTGTCTCGCAGATGGCATCGAAAAACTCACCCTCGGGAAGATGTCGGTAAGCCAGATCCACCATAAAACCGCCAAGAATCATCCCCGGAGCTACATGACCGTGGAATGCTTTCACCATATTGATAAATTCATCATAGCCACGATCACAAATGGTAATTTCTGCATTGGCGATACTCATTTCCGTTTCTTCGCCCCCTTATTTTGTTTGGTGTGTCTCAACCCATCCGATGAATTTCTCGCATTGGACAAGTGGTAATACATGATTCATCGGGTTTGTATTTTTTGGTCTCGCACCCCGAAAGTTTGCATAAATTCCGCAATCCGTTCCGAGGCCCCGGAGATGTGAAGTGAATGTGATAGCTTCTTTCGTTCCTCTTTCTTGACGGCAAGAAAAGTTGTCCATGCTTCAGGGGATATTTCCACTGTCACATCGGGATTTTCCGATTCTCCTTCTGTGGCGATCCAGGCATCCCCGTCATAAGACAATGAAAAGGGGGCCCCGTTGGTGAATTTGAGCAGCCAGTTCCTTGGTTGGGGCAATTTCTTCTTTCGATGGTTGAGAGAGGTCGTCAGTGTTTTTATCGCCATTTCCGGATGGACCACCTCTCCGGGAAGCGGGGACCGCATGGCGAACCGAAGACCCCATGACCATAGTGACTCTATTACCGGATTTAGCTCTTGTCCTGCGGGTGTAAGTTTGTACCAAGCCTCACGTCGGTCCTGGCCTTTTATTCGCTCAACCACCCCTGCTTTTTCCAGTTGACGAAGTCGAAGTGTCAACCATTTGGGTGTGATATTGCCGAGATGAGTCATTAAATCGCTGAACCGTTTGGGTTCCTTGAGAAGATCTCTGACGATAAGCAAAGACCACTTGTCTCCTACAACCCCCAACGCATGGGCCACCGGGCAATAGTAACCATATATACGCTCCATCAGCAACCTTTCCATAAGATACTATCTAAAAGATAGTAAAGAGATATCAGCCACGATGAATGATGTCAAACGGAATTTCAGCACCTGGGGGTCATTTTTCATAAAAGATGCAGGGATTCATTACAAAGTATCACACGCTGTTTGAAGATTTTTCCTTGTAAATACTCAAGGCAATGAATATCCAGCCCAACAACAATTCTATCATAACGTGTGAAGTCAGCGTGACGGCATTGGATTGCAAACCGTGTTTTATCATTAATTCCGGCTTCAGAGCGTAAGCGGAAATGCCAAAAATACCGCAAAGAGTCCAGGTGGCAACGATAAAGAAATAGTAACCAATCATGCGAAAGTCATGGGCAATCCTATGGGTTTGATCAAGGTGAGGACGCTTTTTTACCCAATTCCAGAGGATGAAAAAAAACAGAAATACAATGGTAGTTCCCTGAATTCCAAAGAAAAGAGGGAAATAACCAATAGGGACGTAACAAACTGCCATGTATAGAATTCCACCGGAGATTAAGAACCTTATCCCATTTGATTCCATACCTGCTTTCAAAGCACCGCCAATGAGGATGAGCAACATGCCTAACTTGAAGGAATATCCAAAAAGAATGTATGCATAGAATGCTGGAACCATCGCCTTAAAAGCACTGCTTAAACTGAATACTTGAGCTTTGGCCAGGGCCGCATTAATATCCTGGATGAATGCTAACCGAACAATAAAATAGTATGCAATAAGACAAAGGCCAATCATGATTAGAGCTGTGCTGATCTTTCGAGCTGCCATCTTGCCAACCTCCATTTGCCGAGATTAATATTCAATGGTGTTTGAGATTTTACATCCAATCTCATTTTTCTTCTTTTTTGGCAAATAACTTGTTGAATCGGCCAGGCTCTCTTGTTTCGGGAACCTTTTAAAGATCCCCTTTACTTGGCATGCTGATTCCGGAACGAGTTCACCATAAGATTGAAATCCTCTGGTCGGTCCATGTCCACAAGGATATTCGGGTCGGGAACTTCAATGTCTGAAACCATGGACTGGCGCTGTGTTAGAATCTCCCTGAGCCCCCCGTCACCCCGGTAATTTAGTATGGTTTCGGAAAGAGAGAAAGGAATCAGGGGTGGGTGGCCTTTTTTGCCATGATATGAGGGCCTTATGATGCGATTGGGGGTTTGCGAATAATGGGACATGAGGCATTGAATGGTTTGGGGCCTCACCAGGGGCATGTCTCCGGGCATGATGAAAAAGGCATCCGTGTCCGGTGCCAGGCCGGACACCCCGGCTTGGACGGAAGAAAACATGCCCTGATGGAAATCAGGATTTTCAACCGGGGAAACGGCCTGATGCTTTAACACCGGAAGCAATGCTTCCTTGTTATGACCCACCACCACTCGAATATCGTCGATGCCACTGGCTCGGAACAGGGCGATGAGCCCTTCGATAATGGTGCCTTTTCCCAGAAAAAGTAATGGTTTAAAACTCCCCATTCGGGAGGAGTATCCGGCGGCCAGAAGGATGGCGGAAAATCGCTGCGAAGTCATGAGGCCAGATCCGCCCTAATCCGGATCAGTTCGGCCACAATGCTCACGGCGATTTCTTCGGGGGTTTCCGCACCAATGGCCATGCCGATGGGGCAGTGGACCCTGTCCAGATCCTGTCGGGTGAAACCTTCTGTCAGAAGTTCTTCATAGATGCCGTCTCTTTTCTTTCTGCTGCCGATCATGCCGATGTAGCCGGCTTGGGTGTTCAGTGCCCGGGCCAAAACGGTTTTATCGTGGAGATGTCCCCGGGTGACAATGACGATGAAATCATTCGGTCCCATGGCGATCCCTGAAAATGCCTCATCAAAATTCTGAATCACCCGGGTTTCCATGGGGCTCGGGAACCTGTCCGGGGTGGCGAATTCCTCCCGGTCATCCAGAACCAGCACCTCAAATCCTACCCTGGCCGCGAATTCGGCGGTGGGGACCGCCACATGACCGGCTCCGAAAATATGTAGGGTTGTTGGCATGATAGGCGGTTCGAGCATAATAAGAGCATCTTCAACATCAATCACCCCTGGTGTCTTAAGGGTTGCAGTTGTTTCCCTGATCAAGTTTGCGGCTGCCTGCGAAAGGGAAAATATATTCGGGATGGTTCCGTCCGGGGCCAGGAGGCAACGGAGGGTTTTCTCCAAAGCCGTGGGTTGGTTGGGTATCCTGGTGAGGAAAAAACCGTCTTGTGATTTTTTTAAAACCGCTTGCCATTGGGAAAAGGCTTCGATGTTTTCCGGCGTTGGCAAAACCAGATCCAGAAGTATCTCCACCCTTCCGCCGCAGGTCATGCCCATGGAGTCGAGATCTGCCGGGGTGAGGTCATAGAAAAGAAGGCCGGGTTCCCGTTGGTTTTGAAACAGGCCTCGGGCTTCTTCCTGGACACGGGCTTCCATGCTCCCTCCTCCAATGGAGCCCAAAGTCGTTCCATCCTCATGAATCACCATTCTAGCCCCGGTGGATCTGGGGGAAGACCCCTCATGGGCTACGATGGTGGCTATCCCCACTGCTTCATTTCTATTCAGATGCTCAAGGATATCGGAAATCAAATCCTTCATTTTTCACCCTTTTCCAAAACAAAAGTCGGGGGATATGCATTCCGTACAAAGAGTGGAAAGGTCACATGTCCCAGGGTTGCAATCTCTTAA
>VMSV01000162.1 GCA_013791935.1 Desulfobacteraceae bacterium
AGGCCTTTAAAAACCCCTTGCTCCAGTGCCAGGAATCTCCATACCAGTTCAGACACCAAAAGGAGCCGGCACATTCGCTGATGAGAAAACAGATGGCCCCGATCAATAAAAAATTCCGGGCTGTATATAAGGCATGGATTGGTGCGTTCTTTAAAGGGCTGACGCAGATGTTCAGGGCTCCGATCAGGAAAAAAGACCCGGCACAGATCCTGAAATTGAAAAAAACCTGAACGGAAGCATGTCCATACATGTAAAAATCGGGGTTCACGGTTTTTGGGAAAAAATAGAGGAGGATCAGAAGGAGAAGGGATAACATCCATGAACCGGTCATGACCGGGGAAATCAAGCCCGGATGAAGCTGTTGGAAAATCCTTTGCCCCTGTAATCCTGATAAACCAACCAAGAAAATGATCTGGGTGATGATTTCAAAATGGCCGAAAATGGGCAACCGATGGGTGTCGAAAATGATCAGGGCCAGCGTGATGAGGGATAAAGCTGTGAAAAAGCATCCGAACCAGAGGCTTGGTCTGCGCATTTGCATAAGGGCAGCCACCCAAGCGACCAGGCAGCTGCCTATCATGCAGAAATACAGCACTGTAAAAGGATCGAAATTCAAAGAAGAATCCTTGAGTCTTAGAACCTCAGATTAACACCCACTCGAAAATTCCTTCCGGGGGCCGGAAAACCCACTTCTTCCTTGTAATTTTTATCCAGGACATTGTCGGCTTCGGCGTAAAATTCATATTTGTCCTGAAGGCTTTTGGAAAGCCTGGAATTGATGATGAAGTAATCATCGCTTTGGGTGATTGGGTCATCCGGGCTGCCCGTGGTGGGCAGGCTGTCATAGGCTTCAGAGCCATAGATTCCCTGCATATCCAAGGACACCAGAATCACGGGGATCATGGCGTTAAACCCGATGCCGAACTTATGTTTGGGAACCCCGATGACCTTGTCCGTTGCCCTTAAACTACTTTTGTCCTCCGCGTCATTATAGGTGTAGTTGAGATTTATCTTAAAAGAGTCCGTTAAAACAGCCTTTAAGGAGGTCTCAAACCCCATCATGTTCACATCTTCCACATTCATGTAGATCTCTTTGCCGGAATAGTCCTCCTCGTAATAATCCCGTGAAATCCAGTCTGAAATGTCATGGAAAAACCCGGAAAAATCTGCGGTGAATCTTTCGCCGAAATGCCGAGTGATGCCCAGGGTGTAGTTGATGGTTTTTTCAGCTGCGAGATCGGTATTCCCGCTGGTGCTGGAATAGAGCTGACTAAGGGTGGGAAACTGGGTTTTCCGGGCCACGGATCCGAAGAAAACGGTCTGATCCATATCCCAGGTGAATCCGGCCATGGGGTTGAATTCGTCCTGGGTTGAACGGGTTTCAAGGTCGATATTTCCGATAAATAGATCTTCGTCATCAAAGTCATTTTTTTCAGCTTGATCCACCTCAAACCAGTCATAGGCAATCCCTCCGTACAAGCCCAGTCCGTTTTTGAAATAATACGAATGTTCTGTACCCACCGATCCTGTATAGGCCTGGAAATTTTTGTAAGGAAGGTAGACATCATCCATCTCGTCATGGGAATCCCGGCGGTAATGAATGGAAACGTGTCCCTCATGGGCATCCACGGCATTAAAATCCATGATCAGGGATGTCCCTAGGACGTCATCCTTATACGTGCTTTTGGCGATGACATTGTTGTAATCCGGCCCGTCATAGGAGACATAGACATCCTCGTGGTTGTGGTAGAACAGCTTGCCCCTGAGGGTCAGTGTATCGGAAAGAACCTGTTTCCCCGATAGATCCGCCCCCCAGTCATCGTAATCATCAAATCTGGAAAAGGTTGAAAAAGCAGGAACATCTCCTTCCCTTACGAAAATCTTATAAACGTTTGTTGCAGGCGGGTGCCCGAGTTCGGAATCCAGAAGATGAAAGCTGACAAAGTATTCGGACCCATCGTCCGGGGTAATGCCAGCCCTGGCCCATAATCTGTTCTTATTATAATCCGAGTTTTCACGAAATCCGCCATATTCGTGAATACCGTCCACATTGGGCATGAACCGCTTGGCCCGCACCGCAACTTCCGGTTCAAAATCGTCGGACATTCGCCACCCATCCGACTCCTCATGAATATAGCTGATCCAGTAGTTGATGGTACCGATCTGGTTTCCATGGGAGGCCGAGGCTCGGTAAGTGTTGTATTCGCCCATTTCACCATTGAAGTCAAAGGTCGGCTTTTCGGTTCCTTTTTTGGTGATGATGTTAATGACTGCGATCTGGGCATTGGGGCCGTAAAGAACCGATGGGGCGTTTTTGGTGATTTCAATTTTGGAGATAATGCTGGTCGGAATCTGGTCCAGACTTAGTTTTCCGTAATTGGTTTCGTAATAGGGGATACCGTCAATCAGAAAAAGGCTTTTTTCCTGGCCGAAACCATGGATGGATATTTCCGGTTCATTTTTTCTGCCCTTGGTGACCGTGATTCCCGGCGCGAATTTTAAAACATCGGCAACTGTTTTGCTGTTGGTGGCCTTGATTTCTTCTTGGGTAATCTCACTGGAAATGCCGATGTCGGCCACTCCGACGGCCTGGGTTGTGACCACAATATCGCCTAAATCAAAGGCTTCCGGCAGGTCGATGGTTGCTGCAAACAGGTTTCCGGCGATCAGCAGAACGCAAAAAACCCCCACAGTTAAAAATCGCTTGAACATCTCTTCCTCCTCCTTTTCATTCAGTGGGTAAACAAGGTGTTTGTCAAAACTCATTTCTTTTCCTCAAACGGTTATTGAATGTCAATATTAATCTTATATTGGTCATTAAATAAATATAAAATGACAATATATTACAGATAATAACAATAAATACCTCAATTGTGAAAGGACAGGATGGCCAGGACCCGACGGCGAGGGAGGGCTTTTCTTCGGCGAAAACCATAGGGTGTGTTGATATTCTTTGTGACAAGGCCTCCTGGTTTGTGGTACATAACGCCTCATCCTTCGGACCGGCAGACGCAACGAGTTGCTGGTCCGCTCTTCTTCAAATGCCTTTGAAACTGTTTCGAATTGCGGAGGACTCCCATGATGCAAAAACTGCTTTCCACCAAAGAGGTGGCGCAACTTCTGGGCATCAATGAAAAGATGGTGTACACCCTGGTTGCTGAAAAAGCCCTGCCCGCCACCAAAATAACCGGCAAATGGCTTTTCCCGCGGCATCTTGTGGAGCAGTGGGTGGAGGCCAACACCATTAATTATCCCCAGGCACCGGCCCATCTTCCGCCCTACGAGGGGTTGCTGATCATCGCCGGGAGCAACGACCCGCTTTTGGAAAAAGCCATTTCCCTGTTCAACAGCACGTACACGGAACACATTGCCGTGTTCGGCAACCTGGGAAGTCTGGGCGGGCTCAAAGCTTTGCGACAAAACCTATGCCACATGGCATCCAGCCATTTGCTTCAGGACAATGAGCAGGAATATAATTTTGAATTTGCGCAACAAGAGCTGGAAAATGCCCCGGCCATCGTAAATTTCTGCAAAAGAGAGCAGGGGATTATTCTTCAAAAAGGCAATCCCAAAAACATTCAAGGGATTTCAGACTTGATTAAACCCGGCATCAAAATCATCAACCGCTCTTCCAGCACCGGGACCCGGCTCTTGTTTGACAAAGCCCTTCAAGCTGAAGGCATAAAGGGGGACGACATCGAAGGGTTTCATCATGTGGTTTACCGGCATATGGATGTGGGGCTCGCAGTTCTATCCGGAACGGTGGATGCAGGGCCGGGCATTCGGGCCGTGGCGACCCTGTTGGGCCTTGACTTTATTCCCCTGCGCTGGGAGCGCTACGATCTGCTGATCTCCAAGGAGCGGTTTTTTGATAAAGGGGTTCAGCTTTTCATCTCCATGCTCCATGAGGACATATTCCAGGAAATGGCCAAAACCCTGGATGGTTATGATTTGAGCACCAGCGGTAAGATGGTTTTTAAGACTGATGCGCCGCAATAATGGGACCTCCAGTCCAAAAAAAAGCGATGTTTATTTTGCCTCAATTCTGGTTTTGTTTTCCTGCTATTGATATAAAGGAGAAAATTCTTGAAAACCTATCGAAAGGAATTGTGGTTTCATGTGCCCACAAGAAGGGCATTTCTCAATATCACCGAGCATGTTCGGGATTGTATTGCCGAAAGTGGAATCAAGGATGGGCTCTGTCTTGTGAACGCCATGCATATCGCGGCATCAGTTTTTATCAATGATGATGAATCGGGTCTTCATCAGGATTATGAAAAATGGCTGGAAAAGATCGCTCCTCACGAACCGGTTTCCCAATATCGGCACAATGTGGGGGAGGACAATGCCGATGCCCATATGAAACGCCAGATCATGGGCCGGGAAGTGGTGGTTGCCATTACCGACGGGGATCTGGATTTCGGAACCTGGGAGCGGATATTCTATGGTGAATTTGACGGGAACCGCAGAAAAAGGGTTCTGGTGAAAATCATCGGAGAATGATTTAATAATAACGATTTAAAAATAAATCGGTTTTTTCTATGAGAAATGTTGACAGGAATTTAAATCTTTGGCATTTACTGAAATTCGTTTTGGCGTGTTACCATCAAGGAAAAAATACGGGAGGTATTTAACTTATGGCTGAAGCAGCAATCAAGCTTGGCGGGAAGAAAAAGAGTATGTTTATAGACAAGGTAAAGGAAATTCTGCCGGAAGGCGGAAACCTCAACCTGTGTCTTACCTGCGGTGCCTGTTCATCCGGATGCCCTGCAACCGGGTTGGAAGGAATGGACCCCAGGAAGTTTTTGAGAATGGCCGCTCTGGGAATGGATGAGGAAATTTTAAGCTCCAATTGGGCCTGGATGTGCACCATGTGTCAACGATGCATATATGTCTGCCCCATGAAAATCGATATTCCCCAACTGGTTTTCAATATAAGGGCAAGCTGGCCCAGGGAAAAGAAACCCAAGGGGATTGTAGGCTCATGCGATATGGCGTTACGAAGCGACACCTGCAGCGCCATGGGAGCTACCGCTGAGGATTTTCAGTTTGTGGTGGAAGATGTTCTGGCGGAATATCAGGAAGGCCAGCCGGAGTTTGCGGAAATGGAAGCCCCCATTGATAAGGTCGGGGCGGAATTTTTCCTGAACCAGAATTCAAGGGAGCCGGTGACAGAGCCGGATGAAATGGTTCCTTTGTGGAAGATCCTCAACCTGGTGGGTGCGGATTGGACCTACGGCAGTGCCGGATGGGCCGCAGAGAACTATTGCCTGTTCATGGCGGAAAACGAAACCTGGAAACGCATTGTGGAGGTCAAGGCCAAGGCCGTGGATGACTTGAACTGCAAGGTCTGGCTCAACACCGAGTGAGGGCACGAACTCTTTGCAGTCCGGGCCGGACTGAAAAAATTCAGCATTCCTTTTAAATTCGAAATCAAAAGCATTATCCAATATTATGCCCAGTGGATACGAGAGGGCAAACTCAAGGTCAATTCAGACTGGAATAAAGACCTGAAAGTTAAATTTACGGTTCAGGATCCCTGCCAGTTGGTTCGTAAAAGCTTTGGTGATCCTGTGGCGGAAGATCTCCGGTTTGTTGTGAAAGCCGTTGTGGGCGAGGAAAATTTCATCGACATGACCCCCAACAAATCCAACAACTTCTGCTGCGGCGGCGGGGGTGGATTCCTTCAGGCCGGCATGCCGGAAGCCAGAAGAGAATACGGAAAGATAAAATTGAACCAGATTCTGGCAACCAAAGCAGCTTACTGCATCACCCCCTGCCACAACTGCCATGCCCAGGTCCATGATATCGGTGAGCATTTTGAGGCGGAGTACCATACAGTGCATCTCTGGACCCTCATCTGCCTTTCCCTGGGGATTTTGGGCCCGAAAGAGCGGGAATACCTTGGGGATGATTTAAAGGAAGTGAACGTGTTCCATCCTGAAATGGATGAATAATCCTTACGAATAATATGTAATCATAAAAAACCCCGGCCTTTTATCAAGGCCGGGGTTTTTTATTTAAAAGTTATGGTTAGGCCGCGTCCATGGCCCGTCTGTCCGCCATATCCACCAGGGTTCGTTCCCTGGCTTTATCAATGCCCAGGGCTTTACGCTTGCTATCGATATGGTCGATCATCATTTTCGCCATTTCATAGGGATCCGGTGTGAAGCCCCATTTCCCAAGCCCCTGTTTTTCAAGGCCGCCAAACAGAAGGTTATAGAATTTGGTATCCTTGATAATGGGGAAGGTGACGCCGAATACCGTAAACACCCCGGAGGCTACAAAGTACTGGCCGATACAGATGGCTTTTTCACTCATCCATTCAGGCGCTGCGCCTGCAACAGGAAGATCGGCAATGGAATCACCCAATCCGCCTGTTCGGACCATTTCTGAAGCAGCCACCAGAATTCGGCTGTTATCCACGCAAGAACCTATTCCCAGCACCGGCGGCATGCCCACGGTTTCGCAGACTTCCCTTAATCCCGGTCCCGCAAGATAAGCAGCTTCCGGGGTCAGAAGCCCGGCCTTGGCCAGGGCAATCTGGGAACATCCGGTCTGAAGAACCAGCACGTCGTTTTTGATCAGCTCCTTGACCAGTTCTACATGGACCCAATCCTGTTTAACCCTGGGGTTGGTGCAGCCCACAACACCGGCTACTCCGCGAATTCTTCCATTGATAATATTGTCGTTCAGAGGGGTATAGCTGCCTCTGAAGGTTCCCCCCAACATATAGTTGATGTACTCATGGGAAAAACCATGAACGCCGGTATTGGTGATCTGCGGGATTTCAATGGGCATGCTCCTGGATTTGAAACGGGCAATGGCCTGGATCACCACTTCGTCCGTACATGCCTGGGGATTATTCTCATGAAATTCCACATGGGTCGCCCCTTCAATGTGGCATCTGGGGTTGGTGGTGATGAGCTTGGTTTTGTAGCAATCCGCTACAGTGGCCAGGCCCTGTTTGATGCACTGAACATCCACACACATGGCATCCACCGCACCGGTGACCAGAATCGCTTCGGTGGACATGAAGTTCCCGGCATGGGGAACCCCGTGTCGAACCATCATTTCCGCACCGGAACAGCACATACCCACCAGGTTGATGCCATCCGAGCCTGCGGCCTTTGCAGCTGCAATCAGGGTGGGCTCATTCACCGACACCAGCATGGATTCAAACAGGTTGGGCTCATGCCCATGAATAATGATGTTTACCAGGTTCTCTTTGAGAACCCCCATATTGACTTCCACCTGGACCGGCGTAGGTGTGCCGAAAAGAATATCCGCAATCTCGGTGGCCACCATGGAGCCTCCCCAGCCATCGGCCAGGGCGGTTCTGCTGATCTGCTGAGTGAGGTTTTCATAATGCTGGTCCACACCCATGTGGGTTCGATGCATCATTTCCATGATTTCCCGCATGGCGCCCCTGGGAACAATCCCCAACTTTCGCCAGGTTTCCAGGGTTTTCGGCGGCACGCGTTTGGCAAACGGAATTTCTCCTTCCACCTGGGTGTACGTTCTTTCCAACTCATGGTAAAGTTCCATGGCGATTTCGCTGACTGTCTTTCCCTCAATTTCAATGCCGATGGATTGGGCGACACTCTCCAGCTTACGAACGTCCTTAATCTGGTAGTCCTTGTTTTTGCCGCTCACCACATCCCGGAATAAATCAAGCATGGCCATACCGTGGTCGGTATGGGCCGCACCGCCTGCCGCCACCATACGGGCAAAATTACGGGCCATGATGGTGTCGATGGTTGCACCGCAAACCCCCACTTTCCCATAAGGATCCCTTGAATTCAGTCGACAGGGTCCCATGGCGCAATGCTTGCAGCAGGCTGAATCCGCGCCGATGGGGCAGGCCTTCATGTCAAGAGCCCTGTCAAACGCAGTTTCAACGCCATCTGCTTTGGCTTTGATCAACATCTGAGCCGTGGCATCGCAAATGGTTAAATCTTTAACGTTAAATTCTTTTTCCTTGGTTTTGGAGATGGTTTTTTTAATCTCGGTTTCCGCCATTACACCCTCCCTTCGTGGAAAGATTGATTTTTTACAAACGGCACTTAACGTTCCCTTCATTGGGAAAATTAATCAAAACGCCTGTCTGTCACTCATGGTTATGATCAAACAATTTTTTTGAAAGATCTTCCATTGGCCTTGCACACCGGGCATGTCTCAGGCGGCTCATTTTCACAGGTATAGCCGCATACCGGGCATACATAATAATCCAAATCCTTCTGTTGGCTTAAATTGTCCAGAGCCCTCTTGTAAAGCTCAGCGTGAATTTTCTCTACCTGATTGGCAAAGTCAAATGAACGTTCCGCAACTGTGTTTTTCTCCGCTTTTGCATCCTCAATCATGGCCGGATACATTTTCTTGAACTCATGGGTTTCTCCGTCAATGGAAGTCTGAAGATTTTCCGAGGTGGACTCCACAGCCTTGAGTGCTCTCAAATGTGCATGAGCATGAACGGTCTCAGCCTCTGCCGCGGCCCTGAACAGTTTTGCCACTTGGGGGAAACCTTCCTTTTGGGCTTTATCCGCAAAGGCGAGGTATTTTCTATTGGCCTGCGATTCTCCTGCAAAAGCATCCCATAAGTTTTGTTCTGATTTTGTCATTTTTCCCTGTTCTCCTTTTTTATTTGAATGGATATTCGGTTCATTCGTGCATCAGGTAAAAGCATCATAATACGTAAATAATATATATCAAGATTCATGCCAGAAGCGGCTTTGCCAGGATAACAATAATAATTCTTGATTTCAAGCAGTTAAGATTTTTAAAAAAAATGAAAATGGTTTCAGACTGAATGATTAGAGACGACTTGTCTCAAAAACCACGCGATTAAGTATGGGCCATTTTGGTTTGTGAAGTGATTTGGTAAGAATGCCGTTGGGAATATCGCCATCGTTGTGTCCAGTATAAAAGAAGGGGGGAGTAAAATCAACGCTTATCTTGCTTTGACATGATCTTCCGGGGCGTTGTATCGGAAATAAACTTGAGACAAAAGTGGATTTTCAAACAAGGTCTATCTTGCCAGCAATTTTTACAAGCCGTAAAGAAATCCGACTTAAAACAAGGACCAGACCGACGAAAAAACTTAAAATAGATTTTTATTAATCTCTTGAAAACAAGTGGTTACAGAACATAGTCCAGACATATTGTTTTGGCACAGGTGTTGCTCTTATCAAGGCGGGAGTCCATCTGGTCATGAAAACTTCCCGATTCCACAAGGGGCTTCGGCCTAACCCCCCAAAAAAAGGAGGCATTAAATGAAAGATTTTAAAAAAATACTGTTTCCGGTGGATTTTTCAGAAGTATCCCAAAAAATTGTTCCTTATGTTGAAACCATGGCTGAAAAATTTAATGCCGAGGTTCACGTCTTATTTGTTGCAAGAATCCTGGACTATTTTGTCAGTATCTATGTGCCCCACAGCTCCATCAATACTTTTGAAGAAGAAATTCTCAAAGGCGGCAGAAAAAGTATGGAAAAATTCCTTAGCGAATCTTTCCCCGCGCCCCAAAAAGTCAAAGGAGAGGTCGTCCTCGGGGATGCTTCTGAAAAGATCCTTGAGTATGTGAAAAGCAACCACATCGACCTTTTGATTATGGGCACCCACGGAAGAAAGGGCTTGGACAAAGTGCTTTTCGGATCCGTGGCGGACCGGGTCTCAAAAATGTGTGATGCGCCGGTTTTATTGGTTAATCCCTTTCGTACAAAGTAGATTGAGGGGGTTCGAGGATTTTTGACCAGAAGCCGTGGCAATGACTGATTTCGGAATTAAGGAGCGGAAATATCATGGGCATTCATAACCTGGAAAAAATATTTAAACCGCAATCCGTGGCTGTCATCGGCGCGTCCGAGAAAAAAGGTCATGTGAGTTCATCGGTCATGTCCAATTTAATCGGCGGTGGTTTTTTCGGGGACATTTTTCCGGTGAATCCCAATCATAAAATGGTCTGGGGCCTGCCGACCCTGTCCTCGGTTGCTGAATTTGAGACGCCTCCGGATCTCGCCGTGATCGCAACCCCCATTGACACGGTTCCGCAAATCATCGCCGATTGTGCGGAGAAAGGAATCGGCGGCGCTGTGATCATCTCCGCCGGTGGAAAAGAGACCGGAGCCAAGGGCCGGGAAATTGAAGCCGCTATTCAGGATGCCGCAGGGAAAAAGGGTTTTCGCATTGTGGGGCCCAACTGTTTGGGTATCATCAATGTTCATCAGAAGCTCAATGCCAGTTTCGCAAGGCAAATGCCCCTTCCGGGAAAAATGGCCTTTGTTTCACAAAGCGGAGCCATTTGTACGGCGATTCTTGATTTATCCATCACGGAAAACATCGGATTCAGCTATTTGGTAAGCCTGGGCTCCATGCTGGATGTGGATTTCGGGGAGATGATCGACTATCTGGGCAATGATCCCAATGTGAGCAGCATTGTGATGTATGTGGAGAACCTGAAAAACATTCGAAATTTCATGAGTGCCGCCCGATCGGTGTCCCGGGCAAAGCCCATTATTGCCTTGAAAGCCGGAAGATCCAGGGCCGGGGCAAGAGCTGCCGCCTCCCACACTGGAGCCATGACCGGTGAAGACGCTGTGTATGATGCAGCTTTCCGGCGTGCAGGCATTGTGCGGGTGAAAACCTTTGAAGAGTTATTTGACTGCGCGGAATTGCTATCAAAATACACCAGAACCAAAGGCCCCGGCCTTGCAATCCTCACCAATGCCGGGGGGCCTGGCGTCATGGCGGCGGATGCCCTGTCGGATTACGGGGTTGAGCCTGCCGCCCTTTTGCCCGAGACCCTTGCAAAACTCAATCAGGTTCTTCCCCAATACTGGAGTGGTTCAAATCCTATTGATATTCTGGGGGATGCCACCCCGGAGCGTTATGAGCAGGCCGTATCCATCTGTCTTGAAGCCAGGGAGCTCAACGGTATTCTGATCATGATGTCCCCCCAGGCCGTGGCGGATCCTTCCGAGGTTGCGAATCTGCTCTGTTCAAGAATTAAAAAAAACGGTTGTCCTGTGTTTACTGTTTGGATGGGAGGAAAGGAAGTGGAAAATGGACGCCAGATTTTCAACCGGGCAGGCATTCCCACCTTTGATTCTCCCGAGAGGGCTGTTCGGGCTTTTATGGATTTAAGGGCCTATTCCGTGAATGTGGACCTGTTGAACGAAATCCCGTCCAAGCTCCCCAAATCCCTGGAATTCGACCGAGAATTCGTACGAACAAAAATTGCTTCCTGTCTGGAGGACGATCATTTTTATCTCAGTGAGGCCGAGTCCAAATCCTTGCTGTCCGCCTATGGGATCCCCGTGGTTCCAACCCAATTGGCTATATCCGCCACCGATGCGGTTCAGAAAGCCGAGGAATGCGGATTCCCTGTAGCATTGAAAATCAGTTCAACGGACATCCTTCATAAAACCGAGGCCGGGGGGGTTCTGTTGGATCTGGATGACTCTGAAAAAGTCAGGAATGCATATGACCAATTGCTGAAAAATGCATACGATTTCAAGCCTGATGCCAAGATTCAGGGGGTATCGGTTCAGCCCATGGCCAACCGGGAGGAAAAAGGGTACGAACTCATATTGGGTGCCAAGCTGGATCGAGATTTCGGCCCGGTTATTCTTTTTGGTATGGGGGGCGTTGTCACGGAAGTGATCCAGGACCGGGCCCTTGCCCTGCCGCCTTTGAACCGGCTTCTGGCCCGACGACTCATGGAGGCCACAAAGATTTATCAATTGCTCAAGGGCCACAGGAATCAACCGGCGGTGGATCTTGTGTTTCTGGAGGAAATGCTGGTGAGGCTTTCCCAGTTGATGAGCGATTTTTCCGAGATCAGGGAATTGGATATCAATCCTCTATGCATCTCAAAATCCCATGCTTGCGCCCTGGATGCCCGGATCGTTCTGGAAAAAAATGACGTAATCGCCCCCATGCACATGGTGATCAGCCCCTATCCGGATGAATTCGAGGAGCATACGATCTGTAAATCCGGGGAAAGGCTGTTCATCCGCCCCATTCGCCCGGAAGATGCGCCCCTGTTGGTGGAAAATTTTCAATCCCTGTCCAAAAGAACCATCTATCGGCGGTTTTTCAACCCCCTTCGACAGCTTTCCCCGGAAATGATCGCCCGGTTTACCCAGATTGATTATGACCGGGAGATTGCTCTGGTGGCCATTTCCGAAACCCGGGGCCAAGAAAAACTCATCGGGGTTTCGAGAATCATCAACAGTCCGGATCAGAAAGAAGCGGAATTTTCCGTGTTGGTGGCGGATCAATACCAGGGCCAGGGCGTGGGCTCTGCCCTGCTTTCCCGCTGTCTGTTCATTGCAAAACAAAGGGGTGTTGAGATGGTGGAAGGTTTTGTTCTGGCTGAAAACACACAGATGCTGACTTTAGGCAAAAAACTGGGGTTTGTCTCAAGCCCTGTTCAGGGTATTGGAGAGTATCGTTTAATCATAGATCTGAGAAAAAACCCCGATGGGACGGGCGAAAAATAGCGGGCCGAATAGCTGTTCCCTGTCAAAAACAAGCCAAGCCCTGAATATTTTACATAGTGTAAAAAAAACCGACATATTATCACTCCATCCTATCATTATGGCGAATCGTATGGGGTCGCAACAGCTTTATATTGCACGGTATCACCATACATCAGAAAGATTTGTTTTTTGGCATAAACATTGCGCGTAACTTTCAGTCGATAAAAAAAAGAGAAAACACCATGGAACAAAATGTAAACATATTGATTACCGAGCGGAATTCCCATGTGAGAGAATTTTTAAAAAGGGAACTTGCGGGGGAAGGATTTTTGGTTCATCTTGCGGAAAACGGGCTGGAAATGCTAAATAAGGTTTTTTCCCGGGAGCCCCTGGATATCCTGATTTTGGATCCGGATTTGCCGGATACGAATATCCCTGATATCCTGGAAAAAATAAATGACAGGGTTCCCAGACTGCCCGTGGTTTTTCATACCTTCCCTCTGGATTACCATCAGTATGCCGGCATCATACAAGGGGGCGTTTTTGTGGAAAAGCAGGGGAGCAGTGTGGAAAAAATTAAGCACATTATTTATGACATATTGAAAAATAAAAATAGCTTAAAAGCCAATTTAAACAAGGTTTGAACCGAATCCATAGCAATTGTAAAAGAAGAAACAATCATGTTCAACAATCCGAACCCTAACGGAAACAAGCCTAAAACAGATTTAAGGCCTTTAAAACAGCCTTATTACAGGTCTTTGACCCGGAATCTGGTTCTCATTATCGTGATTGTGACCTTTACACCCGGCGCCCTGGTCATGGGGACCATTTTACGGCAGTTCAGCTCCTCCTATCATGAAAAGGTTTATTCCCACCTCCAGGAACTGGTCCAGAAGCATAAACAGAATATCAATTCGTTTTTATTTGAAAAACTTGCCGACATTCGGCTGCTCGTCAAAACCCATGATTTGGAAGAATTTTCCGATGAAGATCACCTTGAAGTCCTTCTGCAAACCCTTCAGAAAGAATTCGGTCCGGTGTTTGTGGATCTGGGGCTGATCAATGAGGAGGGGGTGCAAGTCGCCTATGCAGGCCCCTATCGTTTAATCAAGGCCGAGTACTCGGATGCGGAATGGTATAAAAATGCAAAAATGAACGATTATTATATCAGTGACGTGTTCCTGGGGCTTCGGGGCCATCCCCATTTTATTGTGGCGGTTCAGCATTGGTGGAACAATCAATCCTGGATGGTGAGAGCCACCATTGATTTTAAGTCATTCAATTCAGTGGTTGAAAATTTGCAGGTCGGAAAAACCGGTTTCGCGATAATTTTGAACCGTAAGGGAGAACTTCAAACCGGCACAAGGAAAGATTTTGAACCGGAAGCCATCGGCTTTGAGGATTTTTTCCGTCTGGGTGACATTCTGAAAAATAAGATTCAGTATTTTGAACGTGTGAGTAAGAGTGGGAAAAAGTACATTTATTTGGGGACCCTGCTAAAGGATGATCAGTGGCTGCTGATTTTCCGTCAGGAATTCAATGACGCGCTTTCCGGATTGATCAGTCTGCAGCGGATCACTCTTATCATATCCCTTTTAGGCGGTCTTGGCATCATCACCATATCCATTCTGTTATCCCGAAGAATGGTGAATCGGATCGCCATGGCCGACCGGGAAAAGGAGATGATGAATCAACAGGTGATTGAAACCGGAAAGCTTGCTTCCATCGGTGAATTGGCCGCCGGAATCGCCCATGAAATCAACAACCCCATCGCCATCATGGTGGAAGAGGCCGGTTGGATTCAGGATATCATAGAAGAAGAAAAATTTGAAAATCCTGAAAACAAGAACGAGTTGGAAAGGGCGTTGAAGCAGATCAACACCCAGGGAAAAAGGTGCAAGGAAATCACCCACAAACTGCTCAGTTTCGCAAGAAAAACCGATTCAAGAATTCAGCAGGTGAACATCAACAATCTGGTGAAGGAACTGGTGGGCATTTCGGCCCAGCGGGCGAAATACAGCAATGTGGCCCTTGAAACCGAATATGATGAAAATGTTCTCGACCTTAATATCTCCCCCTCGGAGATGCAACAGGTCTTGCTGAATATTATCAACAATGCCCTGGATGCCATGGACAAAAAGGGTGGAAAACTTACCATCGCCACTTCAAATAAAGATAACTATGTTAGCATCCGTATTCAGGATAACGGACCGGGCATCCATCCCGACCATCTGGCCAGGATTTTTGATCCGTTTTTTACCACCAAGCCGGTGGGAAAGGGAACCGGGCTGGGGTTGTCCATCTGCTACGGGATTATCAATAAAATGGGTGGAAAGATTGATGTGAAAAGTGCAGTGGGCGTGGGGACCGCTTTTGAAATCCTCATTCCTGCGGTCAACAGTGAAGGTTCTGAGGAAGAACCAACAGGAGGGAAATAACGATGGCCATTGCCAATGTACTACTCGTAGACGATGAAGTCCCCTTTATTGAGACCATGACAAAAAGGCTCACCAAACGAGATCTAGAAGTTTACGGTGCCAATGACGGAAATGAGGCGCTAAAAAAATTGGGCCAGCACCGCAGCGTTGAGGTAGTGATTCTGGATGTGAAAATGCCGGGAATGGATGGCATTGAAACCCTGAAGGAAATTAAAAAAACATATCCCCTGGTGGAAGTCATCATGCTGACGGGACACGCCACGGTGGAATCCGCCATTGAAGGGATGAAATTTGGTGCTTTTGATTATCTGATGAAACCCTGCGACATGGACATTCTGATGAAGAAAGTGAATGAGGCCGCAGAAAAAAAACGTCTGCATGAAAATAAAATCGTGGAAGCCAGGATCAAAGAAATTACGTCCCGGCGCGTATAGGGTGATGCCCCATGGAAACTGAAATCCAAAAGCCGCGCATTAGAATTCTATTCATCGATGATGAGGTGGGTTTTGTGGATGTGGTGGCCAAAAGGATGGAGAAAAGAGGCATGGACGTCACCAAGACCAACAGCGGCGCCCAGGCATTACAGGCCCTTCGCAAAAATGATTTTGATGTGGTGATCCTGGATTTGAAGATGGAAGACATGGACGGCATCGAGGTTCTTAAAATCCTAAAAAGAATGGCCCCGGACCTGGAAGTGATCATGCTCACGGGTCACGGATCGGAAAAGGCCGCGAAGGAAGGCATCCAATTCGGTGCCGCGGATTACCTGACAAAACCCTGTGATTTTGAGGAGTTGATGGATAAAATTAAAGAAGTTTACTCAACAAGGCGGTGATGGAATGGACAAGTTTACTGTCTTGCTCGTGGATGATGAAGCGGCTTTTCTGGAAACCCTGGTGAAGCGGCTCAATAAGAGAGGGCTGAATGTGCTTGAGGCCCATGATGCCAAGGCAGGTTTGGCGATTCTGAATCGGGAAGCCGTGGACATCGTGGTTCTGGATGTTCGAATGCCGGAGATGGATGGTATTCAGGCCTTGAGGGAAATCAAAAAGATCAACCCCATGATCGAAGTCATCATGCTGACAGGGCATGCCAGTGTGGAGGTGGCGATACAGGGGATGGAACTGGGAGCGTTTGACTACCTCATGAAGCCCACGGATATCAATGAACTCGTCTATAAGCTGCAGGATGCTTACAAGAAAAAAATCCTGCACGAGCAGAAAATAGAAAAAATGGAAAGAGAGCTCAAGTGACCGGGCGACGGTGTAACGAAATGGTTGGATTGATTTTATTAAAGGAGGAGTGAGACGTTTATGAACTTTTTTCAACAATGGGGCAAGTTTATGATGATGGGAGCCACCGCCCATGCCAAATGGGAGCTGGAAACTTCCCGGGTAATTCTGGGAGATAAAAAAAGAATGATTTTGCTGGGCATATTGCTTGTTCCTGCAATACTGGGCAGCCTTGCCTTTGCGGATCAGATCAGCGGCGCAATGCCGGATCTGCTGGGGGATAAAAACGCCTACAGTCCTGCTTTTTATTCCACGGGTATTTTCATCGCATCCATACTCATCGGGCTATGCGCGGGTCTGATCACGGGATGCATCGGTGCAGGCGGCGGGTTCATCATTGCGCCAGCCTTGATGAGCGCGGGGATCAAAGGTATTCTTGCTGTGGGAACGGATCTTTTCCATATTTTTGCAAAAGCCATCATGGGAAGCGTGATCCACAAAAAGCTAGGGAACATTTCAATTCCACTGGCGCTGGTGTTCTTAATCGGTTCCATGATCGGGGCAACCCTGGGCGGGATCATCAATCGAGTCTTGTATGAAATCAACCCGGTTTTGAGCGATGCATTCATCACCACCATTTACGCCATCATGTTGGGACTGCTGGGCACATACGCCATGACGGACTATTTAAAAAGCAGAAAAAGCGGCCAACAAGGGGATGCCCATGGCGGAGGTGCCGAGGGTGCCCAAATGGGGTCTCTTCCCAAAAAACTTCAGGCCCTGAATGTTCCTCCCATGATTTCCTTTGATCATGGGATTACCCCGGGCGGCAGAAGTATTTCCTGGCTTTTTCTGGTGTTAAGCGGTGCCCTGGTGGGTCTTGCCGCCGGTATTATGGGTGTGGGGGGCGGCTTTCTGACCTTCCCGATTTTTGTCTATGTTCTCGGAGTGTCCTCCATGACCACCGTGGGCACGGATATTTTCCAGATCGTCTTTACTGCGGGATATGCCGGAATTACGCAATACGCCATCTATGGATTTATCTTTTATACCCTTGCCATGGGAATGCTTCTGGGGTCCTTGTTCGGCATTCAAATCGGCGCCTTGGTGACCAAAGTCGTTCCGGGCATCACCATTCGAGGGTTTTATGCCATGGCGGTGCTGGCCGGCGCGGTCAACCGGATTTTCGCTCTTCCGTCCAAGCTCGGTAAAATGGGGTATATCACCATTTCAAAGCCAACCGGAGCGTTTCTGGACACGCTGGGGATCTGGTCCTTTTTCATTGTCATCGGAGCCTTTGCCATATGGGTCATCGGTACATTCTTAATCAATATCGATAAACTCAAAGGAAAGGAGGCTTAATCATGATTGCCAACAAAAAAGAATTCACTCTGGGCGCAGCCCTCATGGCCGGATTTATCGTGGTGCTTGTTTTGATTTTCCTGCCGCTTTTTAACGGTTATAACGGATTGGACTATTTAGACTCATTATATAACTCCATTTCCAAGGGGTCGGCTTATTACATCCCTAAAATGAAAGAGGAAATCAAGGCGGTCAAAGGCCAGGCCGTTAATGTCACCCTCTCCCTTCCGGATGAGGCCATGGCTGAAAAGGCTGCTTTATTGCTCAACAAAAGTGGCGCACTC
>VMSV01000079.1 GCA_013791935.1 Desulfobacteraceae bacterium
AGGAAGGGACCCTGGCAACCCAGACGGGCATGACCATTCAATGGCTCAAGGGTCAAGGCCTGCTATCTGTCAAAGAACTGTGGGTGAACATTCATTACCCGGCTACGGCTCGGTAGCCTCTGGGAACCGCCTATTGCGGACCCGCATGATAGGTGGTGTGGGGAGGGGGAGAGAAAAACTCCCCCTTACCCGATTGGGAAGCCTTCTATTTGTTCCGTTAATTATCCATTATCACTATGTCTCTATTCCACTCAAAGCCAGTGGATGTGAAATATTATGGCTTTTTTTTACTTAAATTCTTTCGATGCTGCGTTCATAGAAGATGAACGAAAAGTAATTTTTTTGATTGGCATCTTGTTTTTAAGAAGCTCGTAGAAAAGCTCGCAAAGATTCTCACAAGTAGATACTTTTTTGGTCACAACTATTCTGTATTCCGGGTATGACCAAGCAAGTGCGTGGTCTATCTTTTGAAGAGGAGCACAATGCTCTGGGTCGTTATTAATGCCTTCCTTGTTGTATACAGCAATAACCGCGTCAAGAAGCGGGTCACCTTCTTGAAACAATGTTGCGTGGTGGAAATGGTCACAAACTTCCCATGCTTTTTTGAATCCATCTTTACAAGCGTGTGCAAATCCAGTTACCGGGTTTACGGTGTCTTCAAGTTCAATCGTTAAAAGACCTGAATGCCCGTGAAGGTGCTTTGCTTCTCTCGGCCATTTCATAAACCTATGTGCGTACTGGAAGTCAAGGTTTACGATCGATGTGTATTTGTCGTTTGACATGATAATTTCCTCCTTAAGTTAAATTATACGAACTTTATTTTAGAAATTTCTATAATTCCTAATACTGATTGTTAATACGATATAGGGTAAAAAAAGTAATTGTAAAAGGATTTTTCATTTTTTATCCTTCTATATTTTCCCAACGACTTTTTTACCTTGCCGGTGTGAGCGGCAGCGAACAACGGTCAGGTGGAAAAAACATGTTGTGCCAATTTATATTAAAATCAATCTGTTAATTAAACGCAATATCATTATTGACATATGCATATATTATATGTATATTACGCATTATGGAAATTATTTGGGACCACAATAAAGCTGAAATCAATTTTAAAAAACATAAGATACGATTCTCCGATGCAGAGATGGTCCTTTATGATCCATTTGCCATGACTTTAGAAGATCAAGTCGTTTCTGCTGAAAGGCGATTTGTGACTGTTGGTGCTGATGCAACTGGTCGGATAGTTGCAGTTGTTTATTCATATCGAAAGGATGCCATCCGATTGATTTCAGCCAGAAAGGCGACATCAAAGGAAAGGAAACAATATGAAAAAGGAATATAATTTTGAAAATGCAAAAAGAGGTCAGGTTGTTCCAACTAAAGGAAAAACAAGAATTACCATGTTCCTTGACACGGATATCCTCGATGATTTTCGTGAAAGAGCGGATAAAGCCGGATACGGTTACCAGACCATGATCAATGAAGCCCTTAGAGAATATCTTTCGAAAAGCGGAAAACAGCTTGATGAGACGGTTATCCGTCAGGTAATCCGTGAAGAATTGGACCGAGTTGCTCATCATTGATATTTTATTGTCGTCCTCTTTGTATTTTGATTTTTCGTGCGCGGCCTTGCATTTATGTGGGGCTGTCTTTATTTGGGAGCACAACCCTCACCTGGCGCGGCTTTTTGCGCTCAGGTGCAGCAAATTGTGTACGCCCGGCATGGGCGTGATCTTATGGGGTGAAAGTCCCCTGTATGTAAACCCTGTTCCTGTCGTGAGACGGGAACATAAATACTAGCCAAAAGCAAGGGCGGTCTCGCGAGGGACCGTCCGAAGGAA
>VMSV01000165.1 GCA_013791935.1 Desulfobacteraceae bacterium
AGGGCGTTTACGCCAAAAGAGAATGCGATTTCGGAAGGGAATGAATTCTTCAAGGACGGGCTATAGGTTTTTGCTTATTTCAGTATTTCAAGGGCTTCATCATGGATCACGGCCCATTTACGATGAACGGATCGATCCGGGAGGATGTCAACGGTACCGAATTTCTGCGCAAGCCCTCGGAGGTTCTTATTGTTCAGGCCTCTGGCCATGGACAGGTCTTGAGGATGAACCCGAATGCAAAGTTTTGATTGATTTTGAAATCCGAAGGATTCAATTCGAGCCATGAGATGGTCCAGAAATATTTCAGAATAAACCATATGGCCGAAGGAAGGGTGAAAAGGCCCGGCCAGGATGGTTCCCTCCTTGTCAAGGTCTGCCGAAGGTTGAAGCCCCATTCGAACCACAGGAATCCCGGCGCGGTTGAACAACAGGAAGATTTTCTTAACCAGGCTGACGCATTTTTCCAGGGCAAGGGGGTGGTATTTTCCTTTTTGGTACCAGTTGGCCAGAACGCTGTTGGCCAGGACAACCGTGGGATAGATCCGGACAAAATCAGGGGAGAGGTCAATGATTTTTTGGGCCGTGTCCATTGCGATTTCTTCCGAATCCTCCGGAAGGCCCACCATCATCTGCAACCCGATTTCCACATTCACCGACCTTAAGGCTTGGACCGCTTTTTCCGTATCCAAAGCCGTATGGCCCCTGTTCGAAGCTTCCAGCACCCGATCATTCATGGATTGAAGGCCGATTTCAACCGTTGAAACCATGGAATTTTTAAGGATTTCCATCCTGCTTTTCGTGATGGAGTCCGGGCGCGTGGAAAATCTTATGCTTTGAAGGTCATATTTTTTTGTGAGTTTTGACGAAACATCCAGCAAAAACGACAAATCCTCCGATAGGAGGCCTAAAAAATTCCCTCCGTAAAAGGCAAGCTGTTTTGGGCGGTTTTTTTCCTTCTGAAAACCCAGGTAGGCCTGAATCTCATCTTCCATTTCAGAAGGGGAGGGGATGCGTGGGTGTTTCCCTGTAATTTGGCCCTGGTTGCAGAAGACACATTGATGCGGACACCCGGCCTGGGGGATAAAAATGGGTATAATCAGGGGGTTTTCCATGGGTCTTATCGGGGTTGGGGGGGGGAAAGCATTTCAACCGCTTTTTGAGCCGCATCCTGTTCAGCTGTTTTTTTATTCTTTCCAATCCCCTCTGCAATGATGTCATTCACCTTGAGTTTTACCACAAAGGTTTTATCGTGGTCCGGACCGAATTCCCGAATAATCTCGTAAACCGGCATGGGGATCTGTTTAAGCTGGATGATCTCCTGCAGCCGACTCTTATAGTCCGAAAGCGCCCACGGATCATCCAGAGTATCCAGTTGGGTTTTAAAAAGCTGCTCTATGATGCTGAATGCTTTGTCGTATCCGGCGTCCAGATAGATGGCTGCGGTTAAGGCCTCAAAGGTATCCGCCAGAATGGATTGTTTCTCAAAACCGTTTGAATTCATCTCTCCCTTGCCCAGCTGAATCAACCCTCCGATATTTAGAGCCCTGGCGATATCTCCAAGCTTTGTTTCATTGACAAGATTGGACCGCATTCTGGAGAGGGAGCCTTCATTGAGAGCAGGGTAATGCTTCATGAGGAGGTGGCCAACGGCCAGATTAAGAACCGCATCCCCAAGAAATTCCAGGCGTTCATTGTCGGCCAGGTTTTTGCCCTGTTGCTCGTTGACAAAGGAGCTATGCCTTAAGGCTTCTTCCAGGAGCGAGGGGTTTTTAAATCGGTAGTCCAATTTTTTTGACAAGCTGGAAAAATTTCTTTTTGTCATGATCCCTTTTTCGGTTTGGTTTTCAGGAAAAGCTTTTTGAATTTAATGAGGTTTGCTCAGGGCTCTTGTTAGATCCCTGTAAATTGAATAGGGAATATGAAGGTTTCCCTGTCCTGAACCCATTTGAATATCAGGCCGAATATCGCCATGAAAATCCGTTCCCCCGGTCATGAGAAGATGATGCTTTGCGGCGATCCGCTTGAAGTAGTCTTCCTCCTCGGGGGAATGCTCCGAATAATAGACTTCCATGCCCGATAGCCCTTGGGATTTTAAATATCCTATGAAGTCTTCAAAGGGAGCGCCCCGGTGGGGGTTGAGAAGGCCGGGATGGGCCAGGACCGCAACGCCTCCTGCATGGATAATAGTTTCAATGGCTTTAGAGCAGTCCGCTTTATATTTTTCAATATAGGCCGGTTTGCCGAATCCCAGGTATTGGTCAAAAGCCTCGTCTATGGAGCGTGCAAACCCCCTTTCCACCATGGCCCGGGCAATGTGGGGCCTTCCGATTCCGGTTTCCGTTGCGCCGCCTGGAATATCCCCAAGGGTGAGGGGAATATTTAACGCATTCAATTGGTGAATGATTCCGGGGTTGCGGTTTTTTCTGGCCTTCTGGAGCCGGGTCAGGGTGTCATTCAAACGGGAATCGTCCAACCGGATGCCATATCCAAGGATGTGGCAGCTTCCAAGGTAGCCTGCGTCCGGGGGGAAGGCTGTGCTGATTTCAACGCCGGGAATAAAATCGATGTGTTTTGGAATGCCGGACTTCAGGGCCTTGCGGGCACCTTCCAGGGTGTCATGATCGGTGATGGAAAAGGCTTTGAGCCCGATTTCCGATGCCCTTTGGACGATTTCCTCAGGGGAAAGAGTTCCATCCGAAGCGCTGGAATGAATGTGCAGGTCAATTTCAGCCTGTTTGTTATAATCCAAGGGCTTTTTCCAAAGCCTCCTCTTTGGTTTTGCAATCAATGCACTGGGCGGTTACCGGACGGGCTTTCAGCCTGTTGATGGAGACATCTTCGCCGCAGCTTTCACAAAGCCCGAAGGTACCATTTTCGATTCTTTCCAGGGCTTTTTTGATTTTTTTTATGAGTTTATGTTCTCTGTCCCTGATGCGCAGCATGAAATTCCGATCTGCTTCCAACGAGGCCCTATCCGTGGGATCGGGAAAGTTTTCTTTTGGATCCGTCATGCCGGAAACCGTATTGTCAGCCAGACTCAACAGCTCTTCCAATTGATTGGTCAGCAGTTCCTTGAAGAAATCGATGTCTTTTTTTTTCATATGGTTACCCTTTTTGAGCCAAGATTTTTCATATTTGAATTGGCACTTTTAACATAAAACTTTAGGGCTGTAAAGTGATTAGCCATTCATTTAGTGCGGAGAATGAAAAGCCAAAGGGTATTCTCATTATTTATATTGAAAGGTTGAGTCAAACATTATATACATTATTGCTTTATTTCATAAAAAAGCTTGGACAAGGGAATCAAAAGGAAGGGCCAATTGAAAACAGGGTCTGAAAAAAAAATATTTTTCTCCGCGAATTACCGAAAAATTACCATTAAAACCGTTGATGGAGAGCTTATCCTGGGCAAAATCAACCTTGCCTCCAAACAGAGGGTCTCGGATCTTTTCACTAAAGATGAGAACCCTTTTATTGTGGTGGTTGATGCGGTTTCAAAGGATGTTCAAGGGAAAACCCTTTTCATCAACAAGGAACATATCATCTGGGTGGAACCGGAAGATGACGGGGAAGTGAAGTAATAAAAAAGAATGGCGCGGGGGATGATGAGGCAAGGGTTTCCGGTCGTGGCCTCATCACCGGGGATACAGGTTGAAGAGTTTGTGGATCAGATCCAGATAGGCTTCCTTGTTCCAATGGGATTCGGTGCTTTTCAGCAGCATGGTGGGATCATGAAGGATCTTATTGGTCATGGCATTGATCATTTTATCCAGGGCTGTTAAATCCTCATCGGACAGGTGATTTAACGATTGAGCCGTTTTTTTCAGCTCGTCCCTTGCGATGGTCTGGATTTTATTCCGAAGTTCAATGATGGTGGGGACCACAGACAGGTTCTCAAGCCATTTTCTGAAATGGATGGCGGCTTCATCTACAATGCGTTCCGCTTTCACGGCCTCTTTTTTTCTGTCTTCAAGGTTTTCCTGAATCACGTTGTTCAGGTCATCAATATCATAGACATAGGCGTTGTTGATTTTATTGATTTCCGGGTCAATATCCCTGGGAACTGCAATATCAATGAAAAATATCGGTTTGTTTTTTCTGTTTCGCATGATTTTTTTCACTTGATCGGCAAAAAGCACATAGTCCTTGGATCCGGTTGAACTGACCACAATGTCCGAGGTTTCAAGACAATCCGGAATTTCCTCAAATTTCACCGATTCGCCCTTGAATTTTTTAGCCAGTTCCATACCTCTTTCAAGGGTTCTGTTGGCCACCACCAATTTACCGATTTTATGACGGATGAGATGCTCAACGGCCAGTTCCGCCATTTCACCTGCACCGATGAGCAAAACGGCTTTCCCTTCCAGGCTGCTGAAAATTTTACGCCCGAGCTCAACTGCCATAAAACTGATGGACACGGCATGATCTCCGATGCCGGTTTCGGTTCGAATTCGTTTTGCCACGGAAAAGGTTTTGTGAAGCAGCCGGTTTAGAATGACACCGGAGGTTTTGGCGGCGATTGAAAGGCGATAGGCTTCTTTAATCTGGCCTAAAATCTGGGGTTCTCCCAGAATCATGGAATCCAGGCTGCCGGCCACTCGAAAAATATGACGGACGGCGTCATCACCTGCATGGACATACAGACTGTCTTTAAAGCTTTCCATGGGGATCTGTTTGAATTCCGCCAGAAAAGCGGTTACGGCTGAAAGGGTTCCTTTCGAATGATCCGTGGTCACCAGCACTTCCACACGGTTGCATGTGGAAATCAGCATGGCTTCTTGAACCGGGTGCAGTTTATGAAGCTTTTCAACCCCCGAAGCAGCCTCCTCCCCGGAGAAGGCGATGCATTCCCGGATTTCCACCGGAGCGGTTTTGTGGTTCAGTCCTATGATAAGTATATCGGGCATAATTTTTTAATGATGCTCTGAAGCTACCAGCGGGTGAAGGGTTCGTGATGGCCTTTTAAAATAAAATTAACCCCCAGGAAAGTGAAAACCACG
>VMSV01000037.1 GCA_013791935.1 Desulfobacteraceae bacterium
GCAGCCGCCGCCGCAAGGGGAGTCATGAATAGACCGAACACGTTATGGCCGTAAAACCAGAGAAGAATGGCATCCGGAATTCCGACCAATGCCCCGGTATCCGGTTGCCAGATCACATTTCCCAGGGCATAGGTCACGGCCGTGAGAATAACCCCGGCCAGAATGTACCACACGGACACATAGAGAACCGGTTCTTTCCGGTTTTTCACCGTCATGGCCAGGTTGAAGAACATAAGTAGAAGACCGGCCACAATGAACACATCAATGATCCAGATCATCTCGGCATACTCACGGCCTTGGGTTTTCCCCAGGGCGAGGCTACCCGTAATGGCCAAAAGCACGGCATTCCAAACAGCCACCGTGGTCAGACCCAGTTTTTCACTGAAAAGCGGCGTTCTCATCATCCGGGGAACAATATAAAACCCGGCAGCGAACAACCCCGGCCCCACAAACCCGAAAATCACCAGGTTCACATGAATGGGCCGAATCCGTCCGAAACTCAGCCAGGAGACGCCCCTCACCAGGTCCGGCGCCACCAGTTCCGTGGCCCCCAGCAAGCCCATGAAGGTCGCCACCATCATCCAAAAAGCGGAGGTGAGGCAGAAGCCCCTGGCTGTGGCGTGTTCTGTTGCAACTTTTGCGAATCTATCTGTCAATCATCTCCTCCGCTTTTTGGAAGTGAACGGTGAACAGTGAACTGAAAAACAAAAATATCCAAGATAAATGATTCAACCTCTGTGGAGCGATCGGTTTTTTTCGCATCCCCCACAAGAAGATGGGAATTATTTTTCATTGATAAACTTCTTCCAGTCCAGAATCTCCTTGCCTACTTTAACAGCCTTTTCTTTACTGTGTTGCTAACGGGACGCTGTCTTTTACGCTCACGTGCAGCAAATAGTTCGGTTTTATTATCTATTATTTAAAAATAACTTTACTCCAAAGCCAATAATAACCACTCCGGCCAAACGAGTTGCAATCAAACGTACATATTGCAACTGAGAAATACGCTGCACTATAGAATTCCCAACGAGGACTAAACCGGTCTGGTAGATCAAGCTGATTACCGTGACATGAGCTATAAGCATAGCAAGTGTCAATGGTTTTGAATCAACGCTGAGAAAAAGTGGGAAAAAGGCCATAAAAAACATGATTGCTTTTGGATTGGTGAGACTCACCGCGATAGCTTGTCGGAAATAGGCCCAGCTTTCTTGCTCCCATTTCTTATCGGCCGACTGATTAGTAAACGATACCCGCAGAAACTTCACCCCTACCCAGCACAAGTAGGCAACTCCGAACCATTGTGCAACAGCCAAAATACTGGGATAGGAGTTAAGTATAGCAGCTAAGCCAAGGGCAGCGGCAAGCATATATATGAAATCACCGACCAGCGTACCAAAAACAGCCTTCATTCCAGTGCTGACACCGCCCTGAGCAGTTGCGTTCAGTATGGCTACCGTTCCAGCACCTGGAAAGAGCTGAAATAAAATAACCGCCATTACAAAGCTGCCATAGTTTTGAATACCAAACATTTACTTTTCCCTTTGTGTAACGGATTCTTTTCAGCGGGTTCGGGGTTTTCCGCTCCACTGCAAAATACTTGCTAACCGGTTTTTAGCTTCCAGCTTTTGATTCTATAATGGTTTCTTCCAAGTTTTGGTTCAAACCGTTGAAAAAGGAATCCACATTTTTCAAGCACCCGAATGGAAGCAATGTTATCTTTATGGGCATATGCATTGATTTCACTAAGTCCCAATTCATTTAAACCAATATTAAGCGCTATCTGAACAAGTTGAGTTGCGTAACCTTTGCCCCAATAGTCCGGATGAAAAAAATACGCTATTTCAGTCCCCCAACCAGGATCAAACGGATCAATATTAAGACCACCCCATCCAATGATTTTTAAGTTTGATTTCAGTAATACTGTCCATGGGGCGTAACCGAGTCTTTCAAATTGCTCTGCATAAGCTATCAACCTTGATCTGGAATCATCGAGCGATTTTGCGACATAGGTATATTGCATTGACTCCTGATCGCACTGGATTTCATACAGAGGGACGACATCATCCCTTTTAAATTGGCGAAAAACCAAACTCTCAGTCTCAAGATTCATTTAAATACGAACTCATCCACGGTTAAAAGTATCGATTATCTCGACCCGGCATAAGGATTGTGCATCACCGGGTCAACCAATCCATTTTCCCATCAACAATAAATCATAAGTATTCGAGCCTCTAATGATCGACCCTTTCCGACATCCTTCATTTGAATAACCATTTTTTCCATACAACCGAATCGCATCGATATTATTTGACCAGACTTCCAATTCAATTTTCAGAAAATCATGTTTTCGGCACCATTTCTCCATCTCCTCCAAGAGTAAGCCGCCTACTCCATTTTTCCAGTAGTCCGGGTGAACGGACATTCCGAAGTTGCCAGCGTGCCGATACTCAGGTTTGCCGTATCTGGAAAAAGTCAAACAGCCAATCACATCGTCGCCGTTTAATGCTATCAGGCACAATTGATCGTTGATTGCTTTGTTATCAGGCAGAAAGTCTTTTACCTCTATTTTTGAAATCCCATGTTCACGTAGGGATATTCCTTCAAGTCTCAGCCCAAAAAGGAAATTCAGATAGCCATGGATCGCATCCAAGTCTGTATCTGTTGCTATTTTGATAATATATCCCATTGTTTTTATATGGTTAACCAAATGTCAGTTGTAACTGGGGTGAACCATTGTGTTTATCATACTCCATGAAACCAAACTTCCAATAGAATGAAAGAACCCTGTCGGCTTTTTCATTCACCCCCAACCTGATACCCGCATATTTTCCCCGGCATGTCTTGATGAGCTTTCTTAACAATGCAGAGCCGATTCCCGCATCCTGATATTCAGGCAAAACGCCGATCCCCAATTCAGGATATTCAGCATGCTCAGCAGTTACACAGTCTTTAATCCTGCTCCAAATAGCGCCAATCATAATGCCATCTTTGACAGCAGCATATCCTATGTCATCAGGTTTTCCCCAGTTTTCATAATACGCTGTAATTGCCGGATCATTCAATATGCTTCTGGTTCTGCCTGAAACCCCATCAGGATTCAATGCTGTCCAAAGAATTTCCATAAACTCATCCGATTGAGTAGAGTAAAGTTGTATTATATCAATATCTTTTAGATGTTTCATATCAGACAACCTCTTTTTATTAATGGCATTCTCTCATATAACCACTAAATCACTTAACCACTTAATCACTTAACCACCCATAAAATCTGTACTTTTCGCCTTTCCCGTTCACTGTTCACTCATTACCCATCACTCATTACTGTCTCTTCAATTATGGCATCCCAACCAACAATCCAAATTGGCCCCTTTGATCTTGTGGCAATCAATGCAGAACTGCATTTTGAACCGTGTTCCCTTCAGCCGGTCCATGGCGGCCACTTCCCCATGGCATTGGGTGCATTCCACCTGTTTTTTGATATGCCTCTGGTGAATGAAAAAAACATGCTCGGGAATATAATTCACCTTGACCCAGGGGGTGGATGTTTTGGTGTTGAAATATTGATGTTCTTTCTTTATTTCCGGGTGATTGGAAATAATGTGGTTATGGCAGTACAGGCATTTTTCCACCGGCGGAATCCCGGGATGTTCCGAACGTGAAACATAGGAATGGCAGAATTCACATTGGATGTTTTTCACCCCCGCATGGACCCGGTGGCTGAAAGCGATGGGCTGTTCCGGTCCCATCCCCATTCCGGGAAGAAGGTAAAACAAAAAAAGAAACAGGCCGGATAGAAGCAAACAGGCAAAGAAAATGAAAAACAGGCCCAGATTCTTTGTCTTCAACTTCCGCTTTACAGCCAAAAGGGAGAAACGGCCTTTCATGATTCCCCCTCCTCATGGCTTCGATTCAGGATTTCCGGAAAAATCCTAATAAAAAAACGCAAACACAAAGCCATGATGCCGAGAAATCCAATGAAGATCAATCCATCGGCCAATCCTATGGGAAGGCTTCTTCCCGGATTCAATTCCGGTCCCAACAGGAGAAGGTGCTCCAGCCAGATCCCAAGGATCACCATGGCACAGAGAACCACCATCCACCGGGGCTTGGTTTTCACCTTTTTGTTCAGAAGCACAAAAAAGGGAAGAATAAAGGAAATCGTGAAAACAAACCAGGCCAGTTCCTTCCAGGGAGACTGAAGGGTTCTGGTAATAACATATTGTGTTTCCTCAGATATATTTCCGTACCAGATCACCACGAGCTGGCAGTAAAAAAAATCAGCCCACAAAAGGCAAAAACCGAAAAACAGCTTTCCAAGATCATGAAATTGATTTTCAGTGACTCTCAAATTTCCATTGGATCCGAGATAAAGCACGGAGACCACAATAATCAAAGCGCCTAATCCCACGTAAAAGGCCTTGACAAAAGTATAGGCTCCGAAGAGGGTGGAGACGAAATGGGGATCGGCGGAAAGAACCAGGTCATAGCCCAGGAGGGACAGCACCAAGGCATAGCAAACCGCATACAAGATTCCGAAAACCGTCTTTTTTTTCAATATTTTTTCAGGATCATGGAATGACTTGCTCCAACGGTTTTCCAGAAAAGCCCTTATTCTGCCCGATAGTCCCTGATACTTTCCTGCGGAATACTTCTGGAATCGCAAGGTCATGGCATGATAAACATAGCAAAGACCCACACCGTACAGAATCAATAGTCCGGCCAAATCCCGGGTCATCAGAAAGGGAACATTGAGCCATGCCTCCTTGCCCGTGGCCAGGTGAATCCAGGGGAATACAAATTCTTGACCAAAAAACAATCCCGGGAAGAAAATTAAAGATACCGGGAAAAAGAAGGCGAACCCTTCGGAGATGGCACAGAGTCCCCGGCTCCACCGGGCTTTGGTGATATGCATGACCACGGAAAACAGCAATCCTCCCTGGGCCATGGCCGACCACACCAGAAAGTTCGTCAGATAAGCTTGCCAAGCCCTGGCCGGATTCCTATGTACCAGGAGAAAATAAAAACCACCCACCCCCGCAAGAATCATCAGAAAAAACAGCCCTGCCCTGTTTTCCTGTTCCATGAAAAAGGGGGTTGATGTTCCATTCTCGCTGTTCTTCATTAAAAAAGCCTTATCTCCCCGCCGTGTTGATCAAAAAGGCTGCTGAGTTGCTTATAGTCTCCGGCATTGCAGGCAGCCACAATGCCGAAAAATCCGCCGGAACATTCCGTGAAATAGTGCCTCGGCAGCTTGGATCGGGGAAGGTCCGTGAGCAGTAAAAATCCCAGCACATTTCCGATGACGCTGCAAACAATGGTCAATTCAAAGCTGACAATGAAAAAAGGCACCAGGGAAATCACGGGCTTTCCGGACACGATCAGGGTCCACTGACTGACGGAAAATACGGTAAGAATCCATCCGAGGATAAAACCCAGAATGCCGCCGCAAAGGGTGAAGTATCCCACCTTGCTTGGTTTGAGATACAAGGCCTCCCGAATCTTCTTGCTGGGAACCGGGGTATACACATCATCAATCTCCCAGTTGGATTCCATGAGGGCCTGAATGGCCGAAACCGCCTGGTCTTCCTCTTTAAAAAGCCCGATGACGTATTGTTTTCCGTTGGTTTCAGATGTCATGGGCGCTCCTTTTTCCTGTGGTTTCCTTGAGTTCGGACATGGCCAATGAAGGCATGTGCTTCACAAACAGGATGAAGAGGAGAAAAAACAAACTGAAAGACCCCATCATGATGCCGTATTCGATGAGGGTCGGGGCATATAAACCCCAGGCATGGGGCATATACCCATGCCCCACACTGCCCACGATAATGACAAACCGCTCAAACCACATGCCGATGTTGATCACAATGGACAAACAGAAAAGCCAAACCACCGAGGTGCGAATCGCTTTGAAAAAAAACAAAAGAGGGGCCAGTGTATTGCACACCACCATGATTCCAAAACCGAACCCGTATTCCCCCATGACCCGCCAGCGAAAGGTTTCCATTTCCACACTGTTTTGGCTGTACCATGCAGCAAGAAACTCCGTGCCATAGGCAAAGGCGACAATGAGCCCGGTTAGGACAATGGTTTTGGCAACATTTTCCAGCACATTCAAGGTGATATACTGTTCATACCGGAAGATTTTTCTCAACGGAATCATCAGGGTCAAAACCATGGCCAATCCGGAATGAATGGCCCCGGCCACGAAATAAGGGGCGAATATCGTGGTGTGCCAGCCGGGAACGATGCCCAGGGCAAAATCCCAGGATACCACGCTGTGAACCGAAATCACCAGGGGAGTGGCCAGGGCTGCAAAGAACAGATAGGATCGGCTGTGATGGAGCCATTCCCGCTGACTGCCTGTCCATCCCAGGGAAAGGATGTGAAAGATTCGTTTTTTGGTTCCTTGAGAATGGTCCCGAATGGTGGCCAGATCCGGCAACATGCCCGTGTACCAGAACAGGGTACTCACCGTGAGATAGGAACTGATGGCAATCACATCAAACATCAGGGGCGACATGAAATTGGGCCATAGATTCCTCTGGTTGGGTAGGGGCAGCATGAAATAAACCATCCAGGTTCTTCCCAGGTGAATGAACGGAAACAGCCCAGCTGTGCAAACCGCAAATACCGTCATGGTTTCCGCAGCCCTGGCAATGGGGTTTCGCCACCCGGCCCTGAAAAGATGGAGAATGGCGGAAATCAAGGTTCCTGAATGGGCAATCCCCACCCAGAAAACGAAATTGATGAGATAGGTTCCCCAGGCCACAGGGATATTCTGGCCTCCCACGCCAATTCCGGTCATAATCTGCCAGGCCCAGCATCCGGCCCCCAGAAGCACGCCAAGGGCAAGCAAACCAATAATGAGCCAGTATTTGAGGCCCGGAGGTTCAAGGGTGGCCAGGACTGTGCGGTCCACTTTCTCAAATTCTATGTTTGCCCTTGTTTCCGCCATGGCTTCAGATCTCCCGGACCAGTTTCTTCAGATAAATCACCGCGGGCTTGGTGTTGAGATACCCCATGGCCTGGTAGGCTCTGGGGTCTTTAACCATGCGGCTGACCCGGCTATTCGGGTCCATTAAATTCCCGAAGGCCAAGGCATCCGTGGGGCAGGTCTGGACACAGGCCGGGATGACTTCCAAATCCCGGATGGCCCGGTTTTCATTTTTGGCCATTCCGTGAGCTTCCTTGATCCTTTGAACACAGAAGGAGCATTTTTCCATCACGCCCTTGGACCTCACCGTTACATTGGGGTTGAGTTGTAATTTAGAAAACCCTGGACGCTCCCAATCCAGCCAGTTGAACCGCCGGACATTGTAGGGGCAATTCTGGGCGCAAAACCGGGTGCCGATGCAGCGGTTGTAGATCTGATTGTTCAACCCTTCTTTGGAATGATGGGGGGCATATACGGGGCAAACCCCCTCGCAAGGGGCGTTGTCGCAGTGCTGGCATAGCATGGGCATGAAGATATAGTCATCCGGGCGGTTTTGATCCCTGTAGCGTTCAACGCTCATCCAGGCCATTTCCCTGCCCTTCCGCAATTGATCCAGGCCCACCACCCCGATATTGTTTTCCGCATAACATGCAGCAGCGCAAGCCCCACAGCCGATGCAACGGTCCAGGTCGATCACCATGCTCCAGCGGTAGGTATCATGGTCATGGGGAGGATAAAAATCTCTGTGTTTGTCGTATCCCTCGGGAAGGGGAAGGGTTAAAGGAAACTCTTCCATGGACAATCCGGGATGACCTTCGGAAGGGGCGTGGGGGGTAGCGTTGCGCCCCTCCCCTATCCAGGCGGAAACCGCTATTTTCCGGCTGAGACTGTCCAGGCTTCCGTCCGTATGGGCGAAGGCCTCAAATTTGCCGGTTTTATGAATTCCCGGCCCGAAAACATCGGGAAAAGGTTTTCCGGACAAAGGGTCGGTTTGGCCATTAAGAAGCTTGAAAGGATTTTCTCCCCGATTTTTCGCATACCTGCCGCAGGCAGTATGGCCCTGGCCGATGGCCATGACGAACAGGTTTTCCCGCACATTCATGGTTTCATAAACCGGCCCTTCAATGACCCGTATCCCGTTTCCAAGGCTAATAATCCGGCCATGGGTGAGTTTGTTTTTTGCCAGGGTTCGGGGATGGACAAGCACCGTGGTCTGCCAGGCCACCTTGGTTAAGGGATCAGGAATCTCGCAAAGCCAGGAACGGCTAGCCCCTCTTCCATCAAAAAACCGAATATCCGGCACCGCAAGAAAAACCCTTTCGCCGGGTGGCTTATGCTCCATGTCGGAAAGCAAGTCTTTGCATTCCCGTGAAAATACCACTGGCGGCCAGGGAGATTCATCATGGGAAGGGGTAAAGTCTCCCCCGGTTTGAACCGCCTTAACCCATTCGGATTTGTTTTGAATCCTGTTTCGATTGAATTGTGTTTCGTAAACATATTCCATGGCCGACGAAGCCGCCGGGGGGGATTCTTCCCCACGGGTTTGTCGGATCAGTTTTATCAGCAGGTCCATCAGGGCCGGAGCCTCAGTTACCCCGCCCATGGTGGGCTGAATCAAGGATACCATGCGAGTATGTCCTGAATAATCCCCCCAGGATTCCAGGGAATGTTTCACCGGATACACCAGGTTGGCCAGGGATGCGGTCTCATCCATGAGATCGGCAAAACAGACGGAAAAAAAGGATTCCCGGGCAAAAGCGGATTTGATGGAAGGGTCTCCGGCCAGGGTGAAAACCGGATTGCAGTGGTGGATCAACAGAAGGTCCGTCTCAATCGGGTCCTTCTGAAACCCTTGAAACATTTCCATGATTTCCGGTCTTTTGGCGGCTTTTTCAACCCCGTGGCGGCAGCAGAAATCCAGAAGGGTCAGGTTTGGGTCCATCAGGACATTGAGCAGGTTTACCGCTATATCCGTTTGAAGACAAAGGGTTCCCGAATTGCCAAACCCGGTACCGAGAATAAGCGGAGATTTGGCTTTCTGAAGCCTTGAAATGAGATGATGGTAGGATTCCGGCAGAATCCCGGATAGAGCAATGACTTTTTCCGGAGTATAGGCTGCGGAAATCTTTTCCAGGTTTTTATATAAGGTCGGAAGACACCCCTTTCCTAAACCCCCGGAAAGCATTTCCCGAATCAGTCCCAGGGCAATGGCGGCTTCACTGCCGGGATGGCAGGAAAGCCAGAGATCGGAATTGGCTCCGGTGAGAGACCGGTAAGGACCGATATGAGCGAAAAACCCCTTCCGGTCCCCGTCTATTCCGTGCATGGCTTTGAATTTTCCTGCATATTCCACGGGAGAGAGCCAGGTTTCCAGGAAATCCGCACCAAAGGAAACCAGCAAGTCGGCTTTTTCCATGTGGTAGGAAGCCAACCCCTCCATGCCGAAAACCATTCGGTTGGCTGTTTTCAGGGATTCATAGGCATAGGGTTCAAAAATCAGAGGGGCGTCGGATTGCCAGGTCACCAGAGCCTCCTTAAAAAGACGAAGCTCGCTTTCCCCCGCGATCCCGGAGATCATTTTGATTCGGTTCGGACCTTTCCGGACAGCCTCTTTTAACTTTTCGGCCATAAGGGCATCAGCCTGAGCAAAGGAAATGGCCTTGAAACGTCCGTTTTCCTTCAGCATGGGTGTAGTTAGACGATCCGGGTTGTAGACCCCTTGAAGGGCAGCCTGACCCCGAATACAGAGTTTGCCTCGATTGACCGGATGAAGCGGATTACCCTCGATTTTGACCACCCGGCCTTCCCGGTTTTTTGCCAGGATACCGCAGCCCGCAGGGCATTCCCGGCAGGTGGAGGCATACCATGTGGCCTCACCGGTTACCGCATCTTCAGGCGCATGCACCAGGGAAAACAGGTTCTTCTCCGGCACCGGGGAACACCCCATGAAAGCCATGCTTCCCAGGCCTGCAAGTTTTAGGAATGTGCGTCTTTTCATAGCGTTGAGAAAGGGGCTAAATCATTTGGAAATCGATGAATGATAGGTATCTTCATACACTGTGAAACCAGGAAAATCAATAAACTTCCGATCCCGATTCCTGGTTACGGCATTTGATTCAAGAGCGATGGATTATAGCAAATCCTTTCTCCGATAGCGGTATGACTGTGGTTTCCGGATAGCACGATGAAATCTATTAAACCTAAATTAGGTTAAAGATGTTTGAAAATAGAGCCGATATCATAAACGGTTTGAAAGAATCATTTAGGAAAAATCATCAGGAGCGCTTCCATCCATCTTTTGATGTTTGAACCCATATCAATTTGTTTTTTAAAGATATTTAAAAAGAGGGGAATATGCCCACATTTAAAATAAAGAGCAGAATATTAATTCCTTTGGTTTTAACCATTCTATTTCTGCTATCGGTTTTTGTGTATGGGGTTTATCGGGTCCATGACAGGAATATTCAACAACAAGCCAATCAAACCTTTGATTCGGTTGAAAGCCTTTTAGACAGCACAATAAATACGAATGCCTGTTTAATGGATGCGGTATTGGGCACACTAAAAAGAAACCCGCTTTTCCCTGAAGCGCTTAGGAATAAAGACCGGCAAGCGTTATTAACCCTCTCCCGCTCGCTTTATGAAGAGCTGCATTCGGACCATGATATCACTCATTTATACTTTTCCGACCCGGGCCGAGTCAACCTACTGCGAGTTCATAAACCGGACAGGTATGGGGACATCATAAATCGATTTACCACTGTAAATGCTGAAAAGACCGGCAAGACTTTTCAAGGAATTGAAATGGGGCCGTTGGGAACTTTCACCTTGCGTGTTGTTGCGCCCTGGTATGAAGAGAATCGATTGATTGGATTCGTTGAAATCGGCAAGGAAATTGATAAAATCGTAAAGTCGTTGACAAAATCCCTGAAGGTGGATTTTTTTATCCTTATTGATAAAAAAAATCTAAACCGGGAGGATTGGGAAAACGGCATGCACATGCTGCACCGAATGCCGGAGTGGAATAAAATAGAATCCTTTGTAATCGCAGATAAAACATTGGATGAATTTCCCGGGGAACTGATTTCTCTTTTAAACAAGGGAACGGAACCCGGGGCTCTGAAAAATATTGGATTGTCTCTGAACGACAGAAATTATCTGTTAAAATTTCTTCCCCTTGAGGACGCGGGTCATGGCGTCATCGGCAAGCTGGTTGTGATGAGCGATGTGTCCCAACCTATTGCCAACCGTGATAAAATTATTTCCATGATTGCCTATTTATCCGTTCTTACCGGCGGAGCCCTATTCTTATTCTTTCTGTTTTTTATTGGCCGCATGGAGAACCAATTGTCCATGACGAATCAAAGGATCATAGAACTCGAGCGGGATCATTCTAAATTGATCATGGATAGTCTGCCTGTTCATGTGTCTGTGGTTGATGAAAATGGATTATTTACTCAATGGAACCCGCACTCTGAAAAAATGTTCGGTTATAAAAAAGAGGAGGCCATCGGCAAGTTAGGGTTAACAAGCCTATTTAAAGACCAAGAAGAAGGGGCGCGGATCGAGGCGGATGCCAAGCAGGATGGTTTTCTGGAACAAGAGGCTGAAGCAAAAACCAAGAACGGCCAATCCTTCTGGATGATGTTCCGCATGTTAAGGATTGTCGAAACAGACGAAACCTCTTTTTTTTTAACCTTTGCAGAGGATATTACCCGTCGAAAGCTCTCGGAAATCGAGTTGCGGGAGAGTGAAGGCATATTCCGGTCTTTCAGCTCTTCGGCCCAGGAGGCCATCATCAGAATAGATGATAAAGGGGTCATTTGCTTCTGGAATGAATCCGCTCAAAAGATTTTCGGTTATACGGCCGAAGAGGCGGCAGGCAAAAACCTGCACCAATTGCTGGCTCCTCCAAGATTTCATGAAGCGCAAACACAACCTTTCAAACACTTTCAAGAAACCGGGATGGGGCCGGTTGTCGGAAAAACGCTTGAGTTTCAAGGCTTGAAAAAAGATGGCACGGAATTTCCCATCGAACTCTCCGTCTCGGGGATTAAAATTAGAGACAAATGGCATGCAACCGGAATTATAAGAGATATTACAAAACGTAAAGAGGAGGAAAACGAACGAAATAAAATGGAGGAGCAGCTCCGGCAATCCCAGAAGATGGAAGCCATCGGGACCCTTGCAGGCGGTATTGCCCATGACTTCAACAACATTCTTTCCGCCGTAAACGGATTCACCGAATTGGCTCTCGATGAGGTTGAAAAGGGCTGCACCATGGAATCCTATCTACAAGAAATTTATATGGCTGGCAAACGAGCCAAGGATTTGGTCAGACAAATATTAACGATTGCCCGCAAAACAGAAGAACAAATCAAACCCCTGCAGGTAGACATCATTGCAAAGGAAGCGTTGAAGCTTTTAAGATCCTCGCTTCCCACCACCATAGAAATAAAACAAAAGTTTAAGAGCTCTTCCTTAATCATGGCAGATCCAACGAGAATTCACCAAGTTTTTATGAACCTTTGCACCAATGCGGCCCATGCCATGGAAGAAAAAGGTGGCGTATTAACAGTGGGGCTTGGGGATATCAAGTTCCATACTGCCGGTGACACTCCCCATGGGAAGCTGAAGCCCGGGGAGTATATGGAAATTTCCGTGGCAGATACGGGTAGCGGAATATCATCGGACATTATTGAGTCTATCTTTAACCCTTACTTTACCACCAAAAAGACGGGTGAAGGAACCGGGTTGGGTCTTGCGGTTGTGAATGGCATCATTAAAAACTGCGGCGGGGAAATAACGGTCAACAGTCAAGTGGGATCAGGAACCGTTTTCACAGTATATCTACCAATCATAAAAAAACGGGCGGAAAAGGAACCTTATCAGGTGGAAGACCTTCCCGCTGGTACGGAGAGGATTTTGGTTGTCGACGATGAATTGCCCCTCTTGGAACTGAACAGAAAAATGCTTGAAGGGTTGGGATATGCAGTGACAATCCAATCCGGGAGCCTTGCGTCTTTAGAGCTTTTTCAATTAAAACCGTATTCGTTTGATCTGATTCTAACGGACATGACCATGCCGAACTTAACCGGGGATGAACTGGCCAGGGAAATGTTGAAAATCAGGCCCGATATCCCGATTATCCTTTTTACGGGATACAGCAAAAAATTCACCGGTGAGCTGGCATCCGAAATTGGTATTAAAGCCTTTGCCTATAAGCCCATCGACAAGGCGCAGATGGCCAAAATAGTCCGAAAAGTATTGGATGAAGCAAAGGTACCCTCTTAATCAAGGTGCATTTCCCTTGCTATGGATGAGCGTTTTAAAAGTCTCCCCATCAATTCCGGATTGAATAAACGGAAAAGATCTGCTTTACAATCCCCCCATTGTGCTGTTAAATTCCTGGTCACATCCATGGGCTGAAGTTCTTCGGTTTCAGCAAGCTTATCAACAGGATAATTTTCACCAAAAATACGGAATTGCAAAAGATGCTCTTACCCCCTCCCCCCAACGCGCACGCCCTGGCCGTCATGGTTCTCACTGTGGTTGCTCTGATCCTGTTTACTCGCGAAAAGATCCCCCTGGAATCCTCCAGTTTGGTGATTCTTATGGGTCTTGCCATTGGATTCGAGCTCTTCCCTTTCCAAACGGCTGGAGGCGTTTTGCATGCTGTGGACTTTTTCCACGGGTTCGGACACGAAGCACTGGTGGCTGTGTGTGCCCTGATGATTGCCGGCCAGGGAATTGTGAGAACAGGGGCACTTGAGCCCGTGGGCAGGTCTCTGGCTCGACTTTGGAAGGTCAGTCCGAGCATCTCCCTTTTATTAACGCTCTTGATCAGTGCCTTGATCAGCGCCTTCATCAACAATGTTCCTGTGGTCGTGTTGTTTCTCCCCATCTTGATCAGCGTTTCTCTTCGGACCGGCATGGAGGCCTCTTCGGTTCTCATGCCCATGGGTTTTGCTACCCTGCTGGGTGGAACCTGCACAACCATCGGCACCTCCACCAACCTGCTCGTGGTTTCAGTGGCTGCGGAGATGGGCTTAAAACGGTTGGGAATGTTCGACTTCCTTCTGCCGGCGGCCATTGCCGGAAGCATCGGGATCACCTATCTCTGGCTAATCGCACCCCGAATCATTCCTTCCAGGAAAATGGCACTGACGGATGCTTCCCCGCGAGTTTTCACCGCCCATCTTGCAATTCTGGAAGAGAGCCCGGTAAAAGATAAACCTCTCACCGAAGCCCTGAAAATGGCTCATGGCGCCATGAAGGTCATCAGTGTGGAAAGAGGGCCTGATAAATTCATATTGCCGCTTCCCACGGTGATCCTAAAGGTTGGCGACCATCTGGTAATTCGCGATACGCCCGAGCATCTGAAGGAGTTTGAAACCGTCCTTCAAGGAACGCTCTACCAGGAAGACATCATGAGTGAACCCGTGGATGAGGATCATCCCCTTAAGGCCGAAGATCAACAGATCGCAGAAGTCGTGGTCACGGAGACTTCCAGCCTTCATCAAAGAACGCTCAGTGAAATGCGATTTGCAGACCGCTATGGAATGATTGTACTAGCCATAAGCAGGGCCGGCATGCATACAAAAAAAATATACGATGAAATCGGCGATATCCGGCTGACAGCCGGGGACATCCTTCTGGTTCAGGGGTCCCGCGAGAAGGTCGCCGATCTTAAAAAAGAAAAGGATTTTCTCGTCCTCGATGCCACGGCTGATCTTCCCATATCCCGGAAGGCTCCCGTGGCCTTGCTGATTATGGGAGGCATTGTTTTGGCCGCCGCTTCGGGAGTTCTGCCCATCGCCATAAGCGCCCCATTCGGGGCACTGTTAATGATCTTCACCGGGTGCCTTAAATGGCGGGATGCCACCAATGCCCTGAGCGCACAAGTCATTTTCATTGTAGCCGCAAGCCTGGCCCTGGGAGCCGCTTTGCTGAAGACCGGGGGTGCGGGATATTTGGCCGTGCTTTTTGTAGCTTTGGCGGGAGGCGCCTCCCCCACCTTCGTCATCAGCGGTCTGATGCTATTAATGGGCATTCTCACCAATATTGTATCCAATAACGCGGCAGCAGTCATCGGTACCCCCATCGCCGTTTCCATTGCCGCCCAAATGGGACAGCCTCCCGAACCGTTTGTCCTTGCCGTGTTGTTTGGAGCCAATATGAGCTACGCCACCCCCATGGCGTATAAAACCAATCTGCTGGTCATGAACGCAGGAAACTACACCTTCAAAGATTTTCTCACCACCGGCACTCCGCTGGTCCTGATCATGTGGGCGGTGCTTTCATGGGTACTCCCGATCATTTACGGCATTAGATAGTGCCCATCCAGAAATGGCCAATTTGCCCAATTTCTTCGTTGAGCAGGAATTTTAATCCTCGAAATACTTTAAGTATTCCTGTGGGTTAAAATTCCTGATCGCCTCGAACTTGAACAAATTTTCTCATCCCTGGATGGACACTAGATAGTATCCATCCTCATTTCCAGGGATCGGGTCGATACAACTTGTTACACACTGTTACGTCTATGAAAAGATTTTGCACGTCTGCCATGATAGTGAAACACCCATGAAACGAATCTTTTCTATTTCTTTTTTTCTTGCTTTTTTTCTGATGGCATGTGGGGGCCAATCGGAAAATCCCGATGTCAAAACGCCTGAGGACGAAGCAAATCTTATCCCGGAAGAGTTTCAGGCGGCCTATCATGACATGGATTCCACCTTGGATGAATTTATCGCTTCCCAGCCAAAGACCGGAGGCCAAGCCCCTGTTTTCGCAGCAGGGCTCTCCTATGCCAATGGCAACGCCGGAGAATCGCTGTTGAATCCCGAAATCCCGGCCCTCGTCCACAAACAGCTGGATGCCTTGCAAGCTATGGGAGTTCAGGGCGTCGTGATGGCCATTCCCGTTCCGATTCTGGAACCGGATTTCCCGCGTTCTGATGAATTCCTTGAATTTTTCAAACAGGTGGCGGAGGATGTTTACGCCCATAATATGCAGTTGCTTGTGGAATGCGGGCCGATCTTCGCCGGAACCATTTTTTCTCCCGCCCGGGTGGACTGGTCAAAATATACCAAAGCCTCATTTGTCCAGGCCCGGAAGAATCAATTACAGACCATCGCAACCGAAATAAAACCGGATATTCTGCAAATAGCCAATGAACCTTCCACCACCACCCTACTGACGGGTTTTGACTTGACCCCCGAAGAGTTCACTGATTTTGTTCAATCCAGCATTGATCTCATTGACAAATCCTCAGGCATTCAGATCAGTGCCGGAGCCGGGACATGGGAAGATCCGGCCTATATGAATGGATTAATACAGATAGATAAACTGGATACCATAGACATCCACATCTATCCCATGGGCCGAAACGCCATGCTCTTGCATCGAGCCATGGAAACCGCAGCCCTTGCCGTCACCCGGGGCAAACGGGTTGGAATTAGCGAGGCATGGCTATACAAGGTGGATTCCGATGAACTGGTCGAAGTGGGGGGTGATTTTGAAATGATTTACAGCCGTGACGCCTATTCCTTTTTCGAACCCCTGGACGAAAAATTCATCCGCGCCCTAACGCTCATGGCCCGGGCAAATGAAATTGAATGGATCTCCTTCTTCTGGACCCGAAACTTTTTCGTGTACCTGGATTACGAAACTTACCATACCCGATCCGATCAACAAATCAACCAGGCCCTCAACCAGGCCTCCTTTACTGCAATTGATAACGGAACGTTCAGTGCGCTGGGTGATTTTTACAAAAACTGGATCATCGAGCAAAATCAATGAAAGACCGGAGCCTTTGAATTACAGCTTTTCCCGATATCTTCCTTTCAACAGTTCTCCGGCCAGTCAATAAATGCCCAGCTTGGTCAAAGTTTCCAAAATGCCCGATTGGGCGGCTTTCAATTTGAGAATTTCGGAAATGGACGGGTGGTAGGTTTTAACCTTAAGTTTCAGGCCTGCTTCCTTGGGGGTACGGTTGCCCTTTTCGTTATTGCAGGGGCGACAGCAGGCCACGCAATTTTCAAAGGATGTTTTGCCGCCCTTCGACTTTGGAATCACATGGTCTACTGTCAAGAAAGGCTTTGTGTTTCCGCAATAAGCGCACAAAAATCCGTCCCGGACCAGCACATTCTTTTTGTTAAAAGGGGATTTGAGCTGATAAAGGGTTTTAACCAGTTTAACCAAACGCATAACAGATGGTATTTTGAAAATATTTCCTTCGCCTGAGCAAACCCGCTGTTCCGAATAGGAGAGAATTTTGACTTTTTCTTTGGCGATCAGACGCATGGCGCGCTTCCAGTCTATAAAGTTAAGAAAGGAATAATCTGCATTCAGGAGAACACAGTGCGACATGGACATTGCCTTAGCATTGAAGGTTGAATGATTGCATTTCCCATAGCCCAATTTACTGACATTTTCAATAGGTAGATTAATGTCTTGAATATTGTATTTACATTCCGTCTTCAACCATGGTACAAAAAAGCCGGATATCATTCATACAATAAATTAAATTCAGAAGGATTTACCATGAAAAAAATACTCTGTTCTTTTTTTGTTTTGTTGCTTCCCCTGATCGCATGCAGCGATGTTCGTTCGGAAAATGGAGCGTATAAAGAAATTTTCTCTGTGAGCGATTACCAGTACGAAAAAAATAGATATTTCCTGGCAGGCGATTATTATGTGGAGCGATTTGAGTCCGGCCTTTCAAACGATCTGCTCTCTTTCACCCTGGATGCCTGGATGCAGGTTCTTGAATTGGATGTCTGGGTTTCGAGTCCTGATGCCGATTCCGAGACGCTTCGGGGAATTGCAGCGGTTGACCCGGGGAAATACAAACCATCGGATTTCGACACCCTGAAAGTCAGCAAAAATGATGAGCCTGTGGTCTATAAAGGATGGTTCAAGCGCCTTTCGCCCGACCAATACGGTTTTGACGGCGACCGTGGGTATTTCTGGCTGAATGCCTCGGCAGACGATGATACGGTCGTAGCAATTTCATGCCTGTTGAAGGATAAAAGCAAGGTGGGAACCCATGAAAGGGAAAGTACTCCGGAAACCGTTGTTTTGAGATTGATCAAACCCAAAAATCAGCAGCCCACGGAAGCCTTTCGTGCCACCTGGCCCCTGATGATGAAAAATGTTTATTATCTGGGGGACAACCTTGCACCCACCAAAAACCTGAACCTTCTGGTCAAGCCGATTCAGCACGAAGAAGGGACGGATGCAGCAACCGGGGGAAAAAGGAATAACCTTCTGCATGAAATGGGCCTGGATGTGATAGACGAATGCCGGTATTTGGTTCGTAACGGGGATGGCCTCGTGGATTTCAACTCCTTTAACATCAATGTCAAAACAGGCATTCTTATTTTTCCCAGCCTTCAGCCCTTTGATCCTTCTTCGGACAGCCGGTTTGAATTGGATGAAGAAAATCGGGCCGATATCTACAATGCTGTTTCGCCGGAAGACCTGGAAAAAAAATCCAAATTCAAACTCATCGCCATCGATGAGTTGAAAAATTCGGATGATGTCACCGCCATGAAGAGCATCAAAGAAAAAGGCAAAAGCTGAAAAGCGTGAACTGTGAACATTGAAAAGCGTGAACCGTGAACTGTGAACTGTGAACTGGAAAAGACAGGACGTTCAGAATTCTCATATTTCTCCCCGTTCACTGTTCACCGTTCACGAGTCCTTATCTCGCGACCATGGCCTTTCCCAGGTCATAGGCCCGGGCATTAAGCTCCATTTTATCCGAAGAAAAACTTTCCTTCATGACCTCCAGGAAATCCTCCCTTTCCATGGGAACAGCCCCGGTGCCGGCAAGTGCTCCAAGCATGATGACGTTTCCATAAATGGGGTTCCCCATTTTCATGGCCTCGTCGGTGGCAGGAATGAACCAGGAATCGGCCACCAGATCCTTCACAGCCGAAATGATTTCTTCAATAGGGGGATAAGTCACCATCCCCGCGATCACTCCCAGGGGATGAATGGGCCGGGTGTTGCTCAGCACCTTGACTTTGCTGTGCCCGTAAACCGCAAGGAGCCGAATGGCTTCAATGGGCTCCAGGGAGATGATCATGTCGGCTTTTCCCTTGGGAATCTGAGGGCTCCAGTTGCTTTCCCTGGAAATCCGCAGGTGACTCATGACCGAGCCTCCCCGCTGGGAGGCGCCGAAGGTTTCTCCGATGGTGACGGCCAATCCCTTTCGAACCAGCATGTTTGCAAGAATCCTTGAGGCCATGACATTGCCCTGCCCCCCCACACCGGTGATGATGAGATTATAAGGGTCTTTGTTCAATAGAGCCTGTCCCATGATTCAATTCTCCTCTCTGATGATGGCTTGTTCAGGGCAAATATCCCCGCAAACCCCGCATCCCACGCAAATGGCTTCATCAATCCGGGAATGTCCTGAGCTTTCGTTCCATATAAGACCAGGACATTTGAAAATCCTTGTGCACAGACGGTTGCAACCGCAGTTTGCCCCCCGGCAGCGGTCCTCATCCACCTTCATGGAATACTTCTTTTCCGTTTTTCGCTCGGGGCTGAGGGCGCAGGCTTTTCTCAAAATCAGTACTTTCGCCCCTTTTTTGTCCTCCATGAGAAGGTTTAGAAGATTCAGGGTCTTTTCCAAGTCAAAGGGATCGGAAACCTCCACCCGTGCCCCCACAGCCCGGCATATTTTCTCAATATCCAGGGCCGGGACTTCCTCCTTCATGGCATTGATTTGCAAGCCGGGATGGGACTGAAACCCGGTCATGGCCGTGCCGCTGTTATCCAGGATCACCAGGGTGAAATCCGATTGATGGTGCACGGCATTGATCAGGGCAGGAATGGCTGCATGAAAAAAGGTGGAGTCCCCGCAGGCCGCCAATACCGGCTGGTCCATGCCGAACTGCCTTAACTTGGCGAAGCCCGATGCCAACCCGGCTCCGGACCCCATGGAATGGATGGTTTTCAGGGTGTCAAAACCCGTGGGACCGTACGCCATGGTATAACAACCGATATCGCCGCAGACAAATCCGTTGCGACCGTCCAAGGCCAGGGCATTGTGAATGGACCAGAAGGAAGCCCGGTGGGGGCAGCCAGGGCAGAAGGTCATGTCCCGGCCCGGAGCCTTGGCAAAGGAAAGCAAGGCAGCCTGATCGGAAAATGCCTTTGGAACCGGCTGGTATTGGATTTGAAACACCCTTGAAAGAGCTTCAATCACAAGATCCGGATTCAGTTCCCCCACCGAAGGAATGTGGCCCGAAGTTTTGCCGTAGAATGTTTTCGGCCCGATGTCCATGCCCGCGTCTGCCGATATGATTTTGACATTGTCCTCCAGAAAGGAGAGCACTTCCTCCACCACCATGATTTTTTGTGTGGCTCCCAGGTGCTTCCTGAGGAGCTTCGGCGGCAGGGGCCAGGTGGTTCCCAGTTTGAGAATCCCAACACGGTCTTCAAGGCCCAGGACATTCACCGCTTCCCGGCTGTACAGGGTACAGGCGCTGCTGGTGATGATTAAAAGCTCGGGCTGGTCCGGCCCCTGGTACGTATTGAACGGGCAGTCCTCAAAGAGGTCACGGAGCTTGGCAAGTCTTCCGGGCACCAGGACATGTTTGATGCCCGCGCTGATCACTGGACCGGTCTGCTGATCCAGCAAGTTTCCGTGGAACTGAAACCGCGCCTTTGGATGGGTTTCCGGAAGGGGCCCGAATTGAACATTGCCGCTGGCATGGGACATACGAGTGACACTTCGCACCATGACCAGGCTTTGGATCTGTTCGGAAAGCTCAAAGGCCCATCGGGTCATATCCTTGGCTTCTTGAAAATTACCCGGTTCCAGCAAGGGGATTTCAACCAGCCGGGCAAAGGTTCGGGCATCTCCTTCATTCACGCTGGAAAGGGCGCCGGGATCTTCACAAGCAATAAGGACCATGCCTGCCCTGGTCCCGGACATGGACAAGTGTAGAAGAAAATCAGAAGCTACATTCACCCCGTTCTGCTTCATCACCGCCATGGACCTCAATTCGGCAAAGGAAGCCGCAGCAGCCACTTCAAGAGCTACTTTTTCATTCACCGACCATTCCACATATAGATCCGCCTGCTTTGCGATATTGGACAATTGCTCGATGATTTCCGAAGAAGGGGTTCCGGGATACCCCGCTACCACTTTCACCCCGGCCTCAAGGGCTCCTCTGGCAAAAGCATCGTTTCCCATCACCAGATAGCTGTTTGCGTTTTTGCCTTCCCATAGAATGGACATTTTTTATCTCCTAATGATTCAAAGCGTGAACGGTGAACCGTGAACTGGAAAAGGCAGGACGTTCAAAATTCTCACATTTATCTCCGTTCTCCGTTCCCCGTTCACGATCTTTCCTTACCGCTCACTGTTCACTATTCACCGTTCACTGTTCACGGCCCTTTTCTTTTTATTCCCCGCAGCAAGTATCAGATGATCCAGGCTTTCTTCAGGCATTGCCTCAAGAACCAGAAACCCTTCCTTGACCGCCTCATGAACCATTTCTTCTCCCCTTTGGGACCTAATAATCAGAGTGTTGTATTCCGGGCGGCCCTCCAGAACCCCCACGGAAATATCCGCAAATTCCGATGTCATGTCCGGGCAAATACCACAGGTTTCCGGAACAAGCTGACGGACTTTTTCAAGGGGGATTTCAATCTTGCCGTGGCGGGTGTGAATCTCCATGATTTCCGCCGGGGGGGGAGGAATATCGATTTTAATGATATCCTCGGCAGCCGCAATTTCGGAAATAAAGGGTTCAAATTTCCTGAAATCCAGTGCCCAGGTGCAGAACAGGCCGATCACCAGTGCAAAAGGGTCTGCAAAAGCCCCATCATTCATGGGGTTTGACCGCATTTTGGCCGAGGCCAAAACCTGGCATGGGGTTCCCACCATGCCGATCTTTTTATAGCCTTGTTTGATGCCACGGTTGACCGCCGAAACCGTTGGGGCCGAAGTATACTTTGAGCCGGAGCAGCCATACACCTCGTCGGGATGGGTTACCAGTTTCGGTACGGGAAGCACCCCTTCCCTATCCGTGAGAACTGCGGCATCCAGAGTACCTTTTTTCAATCCGAAGGCCATTAACGCGGAAACCGTGCCCCCGCATTGAAAGTTTCCCGAATTCGCGGCAGGTCCGGCCTTGGATATCTTTATGGAACGAAAATGGCCCAGGGGATGGCCATCAGAGCTTGTCCCGTGAATCTTCAGGGACAGGTCCTCCAGGTCCGTTGCCACCTTGGGACAAAAGGCATAACAACGTCCCTGTTCCAGGCTACAGGCAAAGAGATTGGCGATTTTTCCCTTGTGGGATGCAAAATAAGGGCAAAGATCCATGCAGGCCCCGCAGCCGATGCATAAATCCTTCTCGATCACGTTTTGCGTTAATTCCTTTGATCCGAAAATCTTCATGAAGCCTCCTGAAGAACGGTGTATTGACCCCGCCTGAATGACGTCAAACGATAAAGCATGAATTCAGAATAGTGGTATGGATAAAACGATTAAAGATCTGGAAAGGTTTTGATTCTCCATAACCCATTTAAGGCCTGAGCGTCAATATCGGATATTGTTTCGTCCATGAATTCAGTCTCTTTCTAAAGTATTCCGATATTGTGCCGAAAATATAAAAACAAGAACCGTCGGAATTTGGTTCTGTTTTCAACAGGACGTTTTTCTGAAGCTATCACAGAGGCGAAATACAGGAAACCTGACATGCTTGGTGGAAAATCCACACTGATTACCCTTCTTGAATCCGAAAGCCTTTATTTTATTCTGCCGGGCGCCAAGATCCCTGCCGGGCTTTTGAATAAAATCAATCTTGATGGATTTTTAGACCCGAATCTCGACACGTCCGGCCTGTTGCCGGAAACCCGTCGAATGGAGAATGGGCTGTTGGTCATTCCGGATTACTGGCTGGGCAACAGCTCGGTTGCCTTTCAATCCAGGAAAAAACCCCTGGTGGAGTCCTTTATCGAAAGGAAACTCAGGGCCGAGCATTCCGATTTCAGGGAAGCGGAAGAATATTACGGTTACAAATTTTATAAGGAATCCGAACGGAGCCACAAACTGTACGTTTTTTTCCCCCAGGACCCCCTGGCCTACAGCCTGTTCCATAAACTCTCGGCCGTTGGCCTTGCCCCCCTTCGCATCACTTCGCCGGCCTATCTCTGGCAGGAAAAGCTCTCCGACTTATATGAAGATTTTCCACAAGGGGGAAAATGCCTGATCCATCTTGAAACATCGGCTTGCCATCTTTACTTGTTTTATCTGGGGCAGTTTTTGTTTTCCAGAAAAATCATCCTTTCCCGGACGGATGGGGATGTTCTGGAAACCGTCAACCAGCTTAACTATGAAATCAATCAGTCTTTCTACCTGTTTTCCCAGAAATCCAAAACCGGTGTGGATGGCCTTTATTTACTTTCAGAACAAATAGAACTTCTGACCCCTTTGCAGGAGTCTCTGGGTCGGGATCTTACCCCTCTGGAAAAATCGGAAACCAGGGATTTATCGAACCTATTGAACCAAGAAGAACTCGGCACCCTGTCCGGTTTCTCCCTCGGAAATATGTCCCCCAAGGGTGGCTATTTATCCCTCACCCATAAGCCCTTGAAAAATGAGTTGGAATGGAAACCCGTTCAACACTCGGGAATCGCGGTTGGAATTTTCCTGCTTCTGCTTTTGTTGGGGGAATTGTTTTTTATAAAAATTTATCCGGGCCCTGATTTTTTCGATGCATCTGCGGGCAAACTCAGGGCTATCGGAAATCCCAAACAGGTTCTTCAGGAATACGCTGAGGCTTTGGATGCGGTAACGGAAAATCGCCTTAGGCCCTCACCGGCAAAATGGACCTTTGATCTGGCTGCTTCCGTTCCGGATGAAGTCGTTTTAAAGAAAGCTACTTTTGAAACAGAGAGCGAACCGGGAATCATGGTTGAAGCCGTAATCCCGGCCCCGGGCCCGAAGCATTTCAAGAAATACCTTTCGGAATTTGTTCAAAACCTGAATCAACGTTTTAAACCACCAGAACCCCTCATGGAAAAGGATGTTGCCATCAGCCCGGACGAAGCTTCTTCCGAAATAACCGAAAAGCAGTACCGGGTTAAATTCAGGATCAGCCTATGAGCGACAGGGTAAAAAAGAAATGGTTGGCTGTGGGTTTGATATGGTTGGGGGTAGTTCTCACAACTTTTTATAATTTTGCAGAAGTTGACCGGATCAATGCCCTTCGGCTTCAGAAAGAAATTCTCGGCATGGATGCCCGGTTTGTAACAGCCAACAAAGACCCTATTGAAGCCGTTACACGTGAAAAAGCCCTGTTGACCCACTCCGTAGATTCGCCGGGGATGGGATTGATGACCCTTGAAAACAAAATCGACCTGATTTCAAAGGACTGCGGATTCTCCAATGTGGTGGTTGAAGACAAAATCGAAGACACGGAAAGCCAGGATGCCGAAATCAGTCTTTATCTTTCCGGCTCCCTGACCGATTTGGTTCGACTGCTCATGAAATTGCAATCGGAGATGCCGTATACATCCCTGAAACACATGGAGTTCGACATGGGGACATCCGCCACCACCCCCCAGTTTCAATTGATAATGAAGTATCGATACGCCCTTACCGAACCGGGGACTGAAGAATGAAAATCCTTCACCTCTATGGAAACAATAACAAACTGCTTTCAGGCCTCTGGATATTGGCCGGATGCTTTTTCCTCGGCTTGAACGGATATGGGTTCATGGCTTTGATGGATGATCCTTTGCCCGAGCCGTCCAGGGAAGCAAGTGCAGCCCGATTGAAATTTCAAAGTTTTCAGGAAACTTTGGCCAATCGTTTTGAAATAAAGGATTCCGCAGCCTGGGATCTAATGAATCGGAAGTTTTCCATTGTGAAAGAAAAGATATCAAAACCGGTTCCCTTAAATGATATCCCTTCAGGAGAAGAGGTGCTTGCAGAGAAACAGGTTAGTCAACCCGTCCTATCGGGAATTCTTTCCTTCACCAATGGGAAGGGCGAAAAAGGCTATCTTGCGATTTTAGACGGAATCACCCTTGGGGAAAGGGAACAAGTTAACGGGATTACCGTGACCGGAATCAATGAAAAAGGGGTTATGGTCAAGCGTGGAGGCTCTGAATGGTTTATCAACACGCCGGATGTGGGTTTTTCTGTGAGCCGGTAAAAAGGAATACGAATTCCGCCCAAGACATAAAACAGGAATGGGGTTCAACAATGCATTTATGCAAAAATTTAGTAAATTGTCTTTTCATGCTGCTTCTTTTCGCCGGGGTATGCGGCTGTGCCATTCAACCGCCCCGTAAGCCTTCCTTGGCAACGGTTGAAAGTTCGGCCGTTACCCAGCGCATTGAAAGTGAGAAAAAGGCTGCTCCGGAATCCAAATCATCGGAACCGGAGGACATGCCACCCATTGAGACGGACGATCTTTTGAATCAGCAGAAGTTTTCCATGGTCTTTAATAATGCCCCCCTGGCCGAGGTGATTCAGGCCATCACCCGGGAAACCTCTTACAATCTTTCCGTGGAAAGGGAAATCGACCTGCATAGACCTGTTACCATTCGTTTAAAAGACGTTGGATTTAAGGATGCCATGAACATGATCGTGGAAAAAGCCGCGGGCTACGCCTGGCACATCGAGGACAACAACCTCTATATCCGCCAGTTTGAGAACCGGATTTACCATTTTGATTATCTGGACATGGCCGGGGAAACGGAAATAGAGGTGGGCGGGGATATGCTGGCCTCAGGGGTTGAAAATTCAGGGGTTTCCGGAAAATACCAGATGAAAACCACTCGAAAGGAGGAAATCACGGATGTTTGGGCCGGCCTTGCCACATCTCTTCAGGAAATCAAATCCGAGGGAGGATCTGTTAGAGTGAACCGCAACGCCGGGGTGATTTATATGACCGACACACCCAAAAAAATCGACGGCATGGTGGAATTTCTGGATTCGCTTTTGGATTCCCTTCAGCGTCAGGTTTACATTGAAGCAAAAATTATGGAAGTGCAGTTGAGCGACTCTCAAAAATACGGCATTGACTGGACCAAATTCAATCTGCAATTCACGTCTTCATCCGGGGCACTGCCGGAAGTATTGGATCTTAACGTAAACGGTGGAGGAACGTTTGTCCTTTCCAACCAGTCCGGCTATTATGGAGTTCTGGATTATCTTCAGACCCAGGGCGATGTTTCCGTCATTTCCAACCCGCATATCACAGTCATGAACGGCAAATCCGCCATTCTCACGGTGGGCATCCAATTTCCTTATGGCGATATCGATGGTGTGGACCGGGATACGGAAACCGGCCTCATTACTTACGGAACTTCCATCAAAAGGGCAATCCTGGGACTTCAACTGGGCATCACCCCACAGATATCCAAAGACGGCATTGTGACCCTGAACATCGTGCCTACCATCACGCGAATTCAAAGCACGGAACAGGTGGAGTTGCCCACATCGGGAACCAGCAAGCAATCCATCAGCAATCCCATTATCGAACTTCAGGAATTATCCACCACGGTCCGGGTCCGGGGAGGAAACTCCATTGTACTGGCCGGGTTGATCAGCCAGATCAAAAACAATGCTGCGGAAGGTCTTCCCGGATTTAATAGAATGCCCCTTGTGGGGGCCATGTTCAATCATATGGAAAAGGTATTGGAAAGCAGGGAGCTGGTGATTTTCATCACACCCTATGTGAAGAAAATCATCTGAGTTTTTTAACAGGGGAATTATTTATTCAATCATCAAAAGGAGCTATAACATGAAAAAAGTAAACAAAAAATTGAAAAATCAAATGGGTTTTACACTGGTGGAGATCGCCATTGTTATGGTAATCATTGGATTACTGATTGGCGGTGTTTTGAAAGGTCAGGGCCTGATTCAGAATGCCAAGGTGAAAAACGTGGTGAAAATGGCTGATGGCTTGAGGGCTGCAGTCATGGGATTCTATGACAAATATGGCGTGATGCCGGGGGATGAAAACGAGGCAGGCGCACCCACCGGAACGAATATCGAAGGCAATGGTAACGGCCGAATCGATACGGCTACGGAACGGTTTGAGGTTTATCGAGACCTGGTTTTGGCCGGACTTCTGGACGGCAGCTATAACGGTACCAGCGACCTGCCCACCCATCCTTTCGGTGGCAATGTGGACATCTATTGGGTGGATCCGGGTCCCGGTGCAGCAAGGCACTGCATTCGATACTTCAACCTTCCGGCTGAAGTGTGCCAGGAAATCGACCAGAAATATGACGACGGAGTTTACAACACCGGCTCCATTGCAGGCAGCGCCGATTATGCCGAAGGCACCACCGTCGCAACCTTTTATATTGTGTTTTAAAAGGTTTTTATGGTTCAGAATAACAGGGGATTCACCCTCATTGAACTTGCCATAGTCATGGTGATCGTGGGGCTTCTGGCCGGGTTCGGAGCCTCCATGATCGTCCCCTTGTCTGTTCGGGCCAAGCGCATGGAAACAACCGAAGCCGTGAACGTTGCAACCGAGGCGGTGATCGGCTATGCCGCAGCCCATAACGGACGCCTTCCTACCGTGGGGGAATTTCCAGGCATCATTGGAAAATACAAGGATGCCTGGAGAAAACCCCTGGTATATGTTGTGGACAGCCGGTTTTGCGACGACAATCCAACAACCGGGGATCTGTGTACGCGAAAAACAGCCTTTATCACAGTCCGGCAGTGCGTGGATTCTGTATGTACCTCTCCGGTTACGGTTTTAAACGTGGCTTTTGTGGTTCTCTCCGGCGGGGAGAATTACAACAACCAAACCTCGGGTTCGAGGGCAGTTTCCGCATCCGTTACCCTGAGCTTCTTTGAGGCCGGGGTGGACAATGTGGATGGCTATAACACGGATATGAACCGTCCGGAAGTCTATGATGATATCACCCGGTGGGTAACTTTAAATGAGTTGAAAACCGCAATAGGCTGCAAAGGGCCGCCTCTGCAAATTTTAAATGACATCTTGCCTCCGGGAAAAGCAGGAACGCCTTATTCTGCAGCAGTCTATACGGGTGGCGGGGTTCCCTTTTCCACAGCGGCAGGAAAATATAAATGGTGTTTGGAAACAACCTCAGGATTACCTCCATCAGGCCTTGTTTTCAGAAACCATTCCAACACAACCAATATTGGCTTCACGACCAACGCTTCGGCTCTCCCGGAAGGATCCGCAACCTGGGTTCAGTCCGATTCCATTCAAATCAGCGGAACCCCCAGCACCCCGGGAAGTTATTTATTGACCGCATGGGCAAGGGATAACAGCAATCCGGGAAATGACGTGGCCTGCGGAGGAACCTGCCCGGACAATTGTGCCAGCCGATCCTTTGTTGTTACGATAAATCCATAAAAGGGCGAACACAAGATTCGCCCCTACGCCCGCACCGTTAGTTGATCTTTCCGATGACATCATACAGCGGCAGCAAAATGGACAAGGCAATCATCCCGAACACGCCACCCAGCATGACGATGGAGATGGGCTCCATGGCGCTGATGAGGGTCTCGACCGTACGCTTGACTTCCGCGTCGTAATATTTGCCCAGTCTTGAAAAGGAGTCATCAATGGTTCCCGTGGTTTCGCCGTTTCTCACCGCGCCCACGAGCAATTCCGAGAACCCCCCGTTTTTTTCCAGGGCGCCGGCAATGGAGTCTCCACGCTGAATATCGGCATAGGCCTTTTTAAGTTTTTCTTCCAGGAATACGTTTCCCACCACATCTTCCGTGAGCACATCAAAAATCTGATTGATGGTCATCCCCGCCCTGTACATGGCGGCGAAATTGTGACTGAGCCTGGCCACGGCGATGTTGCTGGATACCACACCCAGCAGGGGTATTTTCAGAAGATATTTGTGAAAAAACATCCTGCCCACGGGGGTTTTTTTAAACAACAGCATTCCTGCGATGAAGGCCACAAAACCCGTAATAAGATAAAGCCACCATTCCTGAAGAAACCGGCTGCTGTTCAGCACAAAAAGAGTGATGGAGGGTAAGGCCGTTCCCAAATTCAAAAGAAGCTCCTCCATCTGGGGAAGGACATACCCCACCCAGACGCCAAGAACCCCTCCGATGGCAATCAGGATGAAAGACGGGTAAATAGCCGCTCGGTGAATGGTAGATTTGAGATCTTCTTTCCATTCCAGAAATTCAGAAAGGTCTTTAAGACAATTGGGCAGTACACCGGATTGCTCTCCGAGCCGGATCAGGGCGATGTCCAGTTTGCCGAAGTTTTTAGGAAACTTTGCCATGGAATCCGCCAGGGTGTTGCCGTTTTTAATGGACACCTGGATTTCCTCCAGGATTCTTTTCAACGACTTGGACTTCACCACTTTGGCATTTTCCTTTAACACATCCAGAATGGACAAACCCAATTCAAGGGTTTGTGAAATACGGTGATACAGCTCGATAATCATTCTTGCAGGAATTTTATCGGAAAACTTCTTGGTTGAAAGAGAAGAAAGCCCTTTTTGTTTGGATGAAACCAGGGTGATGCCTTTCCGGTTGAGTTCCTGTTCCAGGCTTATTTCATCCATTTCAAAAACCGAACCCCGAATAAGGGTTCCGGCAGCATTAATGGCGGTGTAACTGAATTTAGGCATCGGCCACCACTCTGAATACCTCTTCCAAAGAGGTGATTTGTTTGGAAACTTTCATCAGGGCTTGATCCAGCATAAGTCGTGTACCGCTCTTGATGGCGGCCTCTTCTATTTTTCGTGAATGGGCATTTTCAAAAATTAACGCCTCGATTTCCGAATTGATCTTCATCACCTCATAGATCCCGGTTCTTCCCGAATACCCGGAAAAATAGCAGGAATCGCAGCCCACCGCCACCACCAATTGATCTGGAGGCTCCATGCCCCTGGCTCGGAAAATCTCTTTCTGGGCTTCATCGGGTTCCTTGGTGGAAAAACAGTTGGGGCAGATCTTTCGCATCAGTCTTTGGGCCACCACCATGGTGAGGGCTCCGGCCATCACCCCTTTATTGACGCCAAGATCCAGAAGCCGGTTCACGGCCGAGGACGCGTCGTTGGTATGCAGGGTGGATAGAACCAGATGCCCGGTCATGGAGGCCCGTAAAGCCAGATCCGCGGTTTCGCGATCCCGTATTTCACCGATGAGGATGATATCCGGGTCCTGCCGCATGGCCGATCGAAGGGCGTTGCCGAAGGTCATGTCCGCCTTGGGATTCACCGATGTTTGTCGAATGGTGGGAATGACGTATTCAATGGGGTCTTCCACGGTCATGACATTAATGTTGGGGTTATTGACCGTCATGAGGGCCGAATACAGGGTGGTGGTTTTCCCGGACCCCGTAGGGCCTGTAACAATAATCAGGCCATAGGGACGGTGAATCGTTTTGATGAAAAGATCCAGATCTTTTTTGTCCATGCCGATTCTGTCCAGATCCCCTAAAATCTTGCTGTAAACCAGAAGCCGCATGACCACGGTTTCCCCCAGGTGGGTGGGAAATGTTGAAACCCGAAGATCAATGGCACCTGCGCTTCCCCGGTATTTGATTCGGCCGTCATGGGGAATATTGGGGTTGGAAATATCAACATCCGCCATGATTTTAAAACGGGTGACCAGGGACCTGTGAAATTTGATGGGGAACAGGAATTTCTGCTGCAATACACCGTCGATCCGGTAATAGATCCGAACCAAATTGGTGTCCGGAACCACATGAATGTCACTGGCCCCGATGATCCGTCCCTTGTCGATAATCCGGTCGGCCAGGGTGATGATCTGATTGTCTTCAAAATCACCTTCCCCTGCGTCGGACCGGGTAATCCGCTCAATGTCCTGGTCGATGACGTGGGCGGTTTTGTAATACAGCTCAATGGCGTCGGTGATCCAGTCCTTGGACGCAATAAAGGTCTCCACCCGGAAGCCGGTCAATCTGGAAAGTTTGTCTTTGGCCACCACATCAAAGGGGTTGTTGGTGGCTGCCTTGATCACATCCCCGGCTTTGGACAGGGGGAAAATACCGTTGGTGGTGACAAAATGCTGAGGAATCTCGGCAAGCAGGCTCAGATCGATTTTAACATCCTGGGTATCCAGAAGCTTGGCCCCGCTCTGGACCGCAAGGCACATCTGAAGCTGCTCTTCCGTCACCCAGTCCAATCGCAACAATACATCTCCCAACATGGTGCCGGTTTTTTTGGACTCCGTAGCCGCCATTTCAAGCTGATCTCTGTCGATAAATCCAAGATCAATGAGAATATCGCCGATCCGTTTGTTCTTTGGTTTTTCCATCTGTGTCAACCTGAAATCTCCTCTACTTAAAGCCTGGTGTTTCTTGTTCAATCAAAGGGTGCTCATCACTATGAATCGGCAATATTTCCAGATACTTTAAAAATATTAACCCAAAGGTCCCTTTTCACTTTTTCCTTGACAGTGCCCCCAACACCTTCTATAAATTTTGCCTTGCCTTTTGTTTGATATCTTATAAAGCTTTCAATACATAAGGTCCTTGTTCCATGTTGCATCCAAAATGATCCCGAGGTGGCCTGGAATTACAACCCCATTCACTGCAAAAGGTGTATTAATGAAGGTTCTTTTGATTGCTCCACCCTACCCTCTGGAAGAATTCCCTTCTCCTCCCCTGGGTTTATGCTATGCCGCCGC
>VMSV01000179.1 GCA_013791935.1 Desulfobacteraceae bacterium
ATTTCAAAGATCCCACCAAAATGGAATACATCGCCTACCATTCCCGTTATGTGAACCGGCCGGGTTCCGTGGATTTGGGCATCAAATCCTTGTCCGGGTCCAGGGAGGCCAATTCCCTCATTTTGGACAGCACACTTAAAATCATGGGAAGCCGAGGCTACGGCCTTCTCATCGAACACGGAATTGAAACCGCCAAACAGTTTGCCAGGGAAATTGACAGGCGGCCCCTGTTTGAGGTGATCTCCCGTCCCGAACTGAATATCTTCACCTACCGGGTGTGCCCGCCTGAGATCCAGGAAAAGCTCAAAGCCGCAAGCCCGGAAGCTCAAGATCGCATTAATGAAAAACTCAATGATATCAATCTGAATCTGCAAAGAAGCCAGCGTGAGGCGGGGAACAGCTTTGTTTCCAGAACCACCCTGCAACTGAAAAAGCCCTATTGCGGAGAAATTGTCGTCTTGCGGTGCGTGATTATGAACCCCATGACGGACATGACCATATTAAATGACATCCTGGACGAACAGGAAGAGATCTTCCATGCCCAGTTTGCCCATATACTGATGGCGGAATGAGTTCGGCAACCCCCCAACCCTGTGGTTCCTGGAAACACGAGTTGCAAACTGCCGTTACAAAACCCCATGCGTTGGCTTTCCCTATGGCGGGAGGGCCACAGGATGTGGACTCCGTGGTCCGCCGATACCCCATGCGTGTCACCCCCTATTTTTTATCCCTCATCCAACAGTGGGAAGACCCCCTTGGAAAACAGGTATTGCCGAATATTCAAGAATTGACCGATACCCTGCCCCATGACGACCCCTTGCATGAAAACCGCCAGTCACCGGTTCCCGGGCTGATTCACAGGTATCCGGACCGGGTCCTGTTTCTGGTTTCCAGTGAATGTGCGGTTTACTGCCGGTATTGCCTTCGCAAAAGATTGGTGGGCAACCCTTTTGTGGTGACCGACCAAACCCGGGAAGCCGCCCTGGACTACATTAAAAAAACCCGGTCGGTCCGAGAAGTGGTTCTCTCAGGCGGAGACCCCCTGCTGCTGGAAACAGACACCCTGAACCACCTATTGGAACAGCTTCGGTGCATCCCCCATATCCAAGTGCTTAGAATTCACACCCGGGTTCCCGGGGTTCTGCCGAGTCGAATCACGGACCACCTGGTTTCCATGCTGAACCGTCATCATCCCCTTTATGTGAATATCCAATTCAACCATCCCAATGAGATTACACCGCAATCCACCCATGCCTGCGCGAAGCTTGCGGATGCCGGCATTCCTCTGGGCAGCCAGACCGTCCTGCTCAAAGGCGTCAATGATGACCCTGAAGTCATGATCCGCCTGATGCAAAAACTCTTAACCCTACGGATCAAGCCCTATTATCTCCATCATCCGGATCCGGTCAGGGGAACGGGACATTTTCGCACAGAGATCGCCTGTGGGCTTTCCATCATGGAGCATCTGAGGGGCCGGGTTTCCGGAATGGGCATTCCCCAGTACATGATCGATCTTCCCGGAGGCGGCGGCAAGATTCCCCTGGTGCCGGAATCCGTCCTGGGAGAAGAAAACGGTATGCTCAAGGTTACGGGTCTCCACGGCAAGGTCTATGGCTACCCCGGAAAAGCATAAGATCTCAAAGGGCTTCCAACCAAGACCAATATTCATATTGACTAAGGGATGAGGATTAAGATAAACATACCCGAAGTTTAGATGAAATTAATTCCTTTAAATTCAATGAGTAGAAGGACATATTCCACCCCATGATACAGTTGGTCAAAGGTTTTAAGGACATATTGCCGGGAGAAATCGAGCTGTGGCAGCACATTGAAACCACCGCCGCAAAGCATTTTCAAAGCTTCGGCTTTAAGGAAATCCGGATTCCCGTGCTGGAGCGCACCGAGCTTTTTTCCCGAAGCATCGGCGATGATACGGACATTGTGGAAAAAGAGATGTACACGTTTGCCGACCGGAAAGGGGAGATGCTCACCCTTCGACCCGAAGCCACCGCATCCGTGGTCCGGGCTTACATTCAGCACAAGCTTCACGCGGACAATTTGCCCCGGAAACTCTATACCATCGGACCCATGTTCAGACGGGAGCGGCCCCAGAAGGGAAGGTTCCGTCAATTTTACCAGATCAATGCCGAGGTGTTCGGCGTGGCATCGCCGCTCGTGGACGCCCAGATGATTTTCATGCTCATGGGGCTTTTTACAAAACTTTCCGTGCCGGAGATCAGTGCCCACATCAACTCCATCGGGTGCCCGGACTGCCGACCCCGATTTAAAGCTGCCATGACGGCGTTTCTGGAAACCCGAATGAATAGCCTGTGTGAAGACTGCCGCAAGAGAAGCACCAGGAACCCCCTTCGGGTTTTGGATTGCAAGGTGCCGGGATGCCGGGAAGCGATTGAGGGGGCTCCGTCCCTGGAATCCCATCTCTGCTGCGATTGTGCGGATCATTTCCACACGGTGAAATCCAGTCTCACGGACTTGAACATTCCCTTTGTCCATGACCATCGGCTGGTGAGAGGCCTGGACTATTATACCCGGACCACCTTTGAGATCCAGACCCAGGCCCTGGGGGCACAGAACGCCGTGGCAGGCGGAGGACGTTATGATGAATTGGTCAAATTTCTGGGGGGTCCTCCCCAACCGGCCTTTGGCTTTGCCATCGGGTTTGACAGGCTTGCGGCCATTCTGGAACCCCGGCAAGAGGACTTTCAAAGGCATCCCGCCCTGTTTGTGGCGGCCTTGGGAAAGGCGGGCCAGGAAACGGCCTTCCAATGGTTATGCGCCCTTAATGAAATGGGAATCCCGGCGGAGATGGATCTTGAAAATCGAAGTCTGAAAAGCCAGATGAAACAGGCGGACCGTCTCCATGCAGCCCTCGTGCTGATCCTGGGGGATGATGAAATTCAAAAACAAGTTGCGGTATTGCGAAACATGGAAACCAAAGAGCAAGAAGAAATTCCTGTGGCGGATGTGATACCGGCTTTAATGAAAATACTGACCGCAAGAAAAGCGGATGGAAAGGAGTAGGCATTTTGGCAGATTTGCTCGGAAGTACACGGAGGACCCATCATTGCGGCCAGCTTACCAAGGCGGATGCGGGCACGGAAGTGGTGCTCATGGGATGGATCCAGCGACGAAGGGACCACGGGGGGGTTATTTTTATTGATTTAAGGGACCGGGAAGGCATCACCCAAGTGGTGTTCAATCCGGAAAAAAACCCGACCGTGCATGAAAATGCCCATGGATTGAGAAATGAATATGTTATCGGCGTGCGGGGCACGGTGGAAGACCGGCCCGACGGCATGATCAATCCCAATCTGCCCACCGGAGCCATTGAAATTGCGGTCCATGAACTAAAAATATTGAACACGGCCCAGACGCCGCCATTTCAAATTGAAGACACGGTGGACGTGTCTGAAACCATTCGGTTGAAAAACCGTCATATCGATCTTCGCCGCAACCAGCTGAAGGAAAACCTCATTACCCGGCACAAGACCGGAACGGTGGTTCGGGAATATCTAAACGGTTTGGGGTTTTTGGACATTGAAACACCGGTGCTCACCCGGAGTACCCCCGAGGGAGCCCGGGATTACCTGGTACCCAGCCGGGTTAACCCCGGCCAATTCTACGCGCTGCCACAGTCTCCCCAGTTGTTCAAGCAACTCTTGATGATCGCCGGATTTGACCGGTACTACCAGATCGTGAAATGTTTCCGGGATGAAGATCTTCGAGCGGACCGCCAGCCGGAATTCACCCAGATCGATCTGGAGATGTCTTTTGTGGGCGAGGAAGATATCATGGCCGTGGCCGAAGGAATGATGGCCAAGGTTTTTAAGACCATCCACGGGTTGGATCTTCCCCTGCCCTTTCCCCGAATGACCTATAAAGAAGCCATGGATCGCTATGGCGTGGACAAGCCGGATATCCGCTTTGGCCTGGAGCTTCGGGATGTATCCGACATTGTGAAGGCATCGGATTTCAAGGTTTTTGCCGATGTAGTGAAAAAAGGCGGCATGGTCAAGTCCTTAAACGCCAAGGGCTGTGAAGGCATGTCTCGAAAGGATATTGATGACCTCACTGCCTTTGTGGCCATTTACCGGGCAAAAGGTTTGGCCTGGATCAAGGTTCGTGAGGATGCATGGCAGTCTCCCATTGCCAAGTTCTTCACCGATGAGGAAAAGCAAGCCCTGACCGATAGAATTCAAATGGCGCCCGGGGACCTGGTGTTTTTTGTGGCCGACCAGCCGGGAATCACCAATGACGCCCTGGGCAATTTAAGAAATCATCTGGGGAAAAAACTGAGCCTCATTGATGAGAAGCTGTTTAATTTCCTGTGGGTCACCCATTTCCCCCTGATGGAATATGATGAAGCCGAAAAACGGTACCAGGCCCTGCACCACCCGTTCACCTCTCCCCTGGAGGAAGATTTCGAGCGACTGGAGTCCGACCCCCTTGGTGTGATTTCAAGGGCCTATGATTTGGTCCTGAACGGCTCGGAAATCGGCGGAGGAAGCATTCGCGTTCACCAGCGGGCCCTTCAGGAAAAAATCTTTGCTGCCTTGGGGCTTCCCAGAGAGGAGTACGAGGAAAAATTCGGATTCCTGCTGTCCGCCCTGGATTCCGGGGCTCCGCCCCACGGGGGCATGGCATTCGGGTTTGACCGGCTGGTGATGATCCTCTGCGGTCAGCAGTCCATTCGGGACATCATTGCGTTTCCCAAAACCCAGAAAGCCGCCTGTCTGCTCACGGACGCACCATCGGAAACCAGCAAAAAACAATTGGATGAGTTGAACCTTCGAATCAAGCCCCTGGCACCGCAGTAACTGAGGGAAGTGAAGAGTGATGGGTAAAGAGTGACGCGTAAAATCCAAGAAGGGCGGCTCCTGTTCAAAATCACCCATCACGCTTCACTCATTACTCATTACTCATCACTCATCACCCATTATTATTTTAGAATCTTCTTCAAATACCGTCCCGTATGGCTGGCTTCAACCCCGGCGATGGCTTCCGGCGGGCCCTGGGCCACAACTCGACCTCCTTCGCTTCCCCCTTCAGGTCCCAGATCAATGATCCAGTCTGCGGATTTGATCACATCCAGGTTATGCTCGATGACCAGGACGGTATTGCCTGAATCAACCAGGCTCTGAAGCACCGAGAGCAACATTTTGATGTCGTGAAAATGAAGGCCCGTGGTGGGTTCGTCCAGAATGTACAGGGTTCGGCCGGTATTTCTTTTGGCCAGTTCCCGGGCCAGTTTGATCCTCTGGGCTTCCCCGCCCGAAAGGGTGGTGGCGGCCTGTCCCAGCTTGATATACCCCAGCCCCACCTTCATGAGGGTATTCAGAATGTTTTTTATGGCCGGAATATTTTCAAAAAGATCCACGGCCTGACGAACGGAAAGGTCCAGTATGTCCGCGATGGAGTGACCCTTGTACAGCATTTCCAGGGAGGCTTCATTGAATCGTCTGCCCTTGCACACTTCACAGGGAACAAACACGTCCGGCAGAAAATGCATCTCCACGCGAATATACCCGTCCCCCCGGCAGTTTTCGCACCGTCCCCCCTTGACATTAAAGGAGAAACGGCCCTTCTTGTACCCCCTGGCCCGGGATTCCGGCAAAAGGGCAAAAAGATCCCGAATGGGCTCAAACACTTTGGTATAGGTGGCCGGGTTGCTTCTGGGGGTCCGGCCGATGGCTTTCTGATCGATGTTGATGACTTTATCCAGGTGTTCCAGGCCTGAAATACCCTCGTGTTTTCCAACTTCCAGGGCGCTGTTGTGAAGCTTTCTCACCAGGGCCGGATAGAGAATCTGGTTTGTGAGGGTGGATTTTCCGGCTCCGGATACCCCGGTGATCACCACGAAAAGACCCAGGGGAACCGTTACCGTGATGTCGGCCAGGTTGTTTTCCGCGGCCTTGTGAACGGTAATGCCATGGGGAGCTTTTTTTTCCGGGATTCTTCTCGGGCTCGGGATTTCAATCTTTTCCTTCCCGCTCAAGTATCTGCCGGTGATGGAAGCCGGTGATTTTCGAATCTGGGCCGGGGTCCCCTGGGCCACCACCTGGCCTCCCAGAAGTCCTGCGCCGGGACCGATGTCCAGGACCCAATCCGCGGTTTCAATGGTTTCCTGGTCATGCTCCACGATGATGAGGGTGTTGCCGATATCCCGCAGATGCTTCAGACTGTTCAGCAGTTTCCGGTTGTCCCGCTGGTGAAGGCCGATGGAGGGTTCGTCCAGAATATACAGAACACCTGTGAGTTCCGACCCTACCTGGGAAGCCAGTCTTATTCTCTGGGATTCTCCCCCGGACAGGGTGGGTCCTTTCCGATCCAGGGTGAGGTAGTTCAGCCCCACATTCATGAGAAATCCCAGCCGGTTGTTGATTTCCTTCAAGAGTTCCGAAGCAATGAGTTTCCGGCTGCCGACAAGCTCCAGGGAGGAAAAGAAATCCAGGCATTCCCCGATGGAAAGACGGGTGATGTCCACAATGGAGAGCCCTCGAATCATCACGTGCAAAACCTCGGGCTTCAGCCGGTTGCCCTGGCACACATGGCACCGGGCAGAGGACATGAACCGGGCATACCATTTTTTGGCGGCTTCGGATTGGGTTTGAAGGTAGCGCCGCATCATTTCGTTCACCAGACCTTCATAATCGGTCTTCACCGCCCCCTTGATCTTGTCCGAATCCCAATTCACGGTGATGGTTTTTCCTCCGGAGCCGAAAAGCACCAGGTCTTTCTGGACCGGAGTGAGGGCTTTCCAGGGCAAATCCAGGTCCAGGCCCAGGTGTTTTTCCATGGCCTGGATTTTTTTCAATCCCCAGGATTTGGTGTCCGGTTTTAAAAAATAATTGCGCCAGGGCACAACAGCCCCTTCTCGAATGGAAAGATCCGCATTCGGAACGATTTTATCCGGGTCCATGGAAAGTACGGTGCCCAGACCGTTGCAGGCCGGGCACATGCCCTGGGGGGAGTTGAAGGAAAACAGCGGGGGATCCAGGTCCGGATAGGATACGCCGCAGCAGGACCGGGCTTCATTCATGGGAACGTCTTCCCGGTCCACCACATGCACAATCAACCGTCCTTTGCCGTATTTCAGGGCGGTTTCCACCGAATCCGTGATTCGCTGCTTAAAGGCTTTTCCTTCCTTGATCACCAGGCGGTCCACCACCACCTCGATGTTGTGCTTCTTGTTCTTGGCCAGGGTTTGAACGTCGGCCAGATCCTGAACCACGCCGTCGATGCGGATTCGGGCAAAGCCATCGGCTTTCAAATCCGCCAGCATATCCCGGTGCTCGCCTTTCCGGTTTTCCACAATGGGGGCCAGAAGCAATATTTTTGTGGCTGCCGGCAGGGCAAGGATCTGTTCCACCATGCCTGCGGCGTCCCCGCGACCCACCTCTTTACCGCATTGATGGCAGTATTGAATGCCGATCCTGGCAAAGAGAACCCGAAGGTAATCGTAAATTTCCGTAATGGTTCCCACCGTGGAGCGTGGATTTTTACTGGCGGATTTCTGCTCGATGGAGATGGTGGGGGAAAGCCCTTTGATGGTGTCGTATTTGGGTTTTTCCATCTGCCCCAGAAACTGCCTGGCATAGGAGGACAGGGACTCGATGTAGCGCCTCTGGCCTTCGGCAAAGAGGGTGTCAAAGGCCAGACTGGATTTGCCTGACCCGGATACGCCGGTAAACACGATGAGCTTTTTTTTGGGCAGCTCAACAGTGATGTTTTTTAGATTATGTTCCCGGGCACCTTTAATGATGAGGTGCTGGTATTCCTTGAAAATCGCCTGTTTTTTTTTCGGGGTGACGGCTGGTTTTTTTATCAATTGAACCTGTTGAATCTTTCCTGTCCGTTGTTAAAGAGCATAGGGCTGGAACCCGGTCCTGGTCAGTTCAGGGACCGGCTTCGGTACATTCTTTCATAGCGGTCCATGTGTTTTAACATGGCCATGATCTGTTTTCTCTGTTCTTCATTGGTGCTGTATTCCAGAGCCTTGGTGAGGTGAAATTTGGCGGAATCAAGCTTCCGGGTTTTCTGGTAATAGCTCCCCAGATAAAAATGGGAATCCGCAGGCTTGTCCCACCGATGATAGACTTCCGCCAGGTAGTAAATGGCTCTTAAAGCCATGGGGTCTTCCATGGGCATTCTCATGAGCTTGGTTTCCATGGGGTCTTCCTCATCCTCGGGCGGTTTTTCAAGATCTTTGAGCATTTCCTTTTTGATCTTTTCAGGATCAGGATTTGAAATTTCCTTTAAAATGGCCTCGGCTTTTGCAAAATTGCCCAGTTCCATCTGGCATTTTCCCAGTTGCAGCATGCCCTCCGAATCTTTGTATAGGCTCTGGGCCTCCTCAAGGTATTCAACGGCTTTTGTGTAGTTACCGTTTAAACAATGGGCTTTCCCGATGTCGATTTTGAGGAAGGGGTCATGGGGGGCTCCTGCCTGGGCCTTTTGAAGGTGAAAGAGGCTCTGGTCATACTTCCCGGCCCTCAGAAGCGCCAGGCCGTAACCATAATTCGCCATGTGGTTCAGGGGATCTTTTGAAACCGACGCCTTGAACTCATTCACCATCTGGTCTGTTTTTCCATTCTGAACCAACAAACGGGTCTTTGCGTGCTCAAAATCCAGCGTGGTTTTCGGGGTGAACAGGAGGGGGTCTTTGGCCTCCTTGATCCTTTCGGAAATGAAGATGATCCTTGCATCAATGGCCGGGTGGGTGGACAGATATACCGGGTACTCCGAACCTATGAAGTCTGTTTCTTTGATTCTCTTGAGTGTTTTAAGCAAACCCTTGGCATCGTATCCTGCTTTTTCCAGATACTGCAGCCCCAACACGTCGGCCTGCATTTCATCCTCCCGGCTGTAGGCCAAGTCCGCGGATTGAACCCCGGAAAGCGTTCCCAGCATGATGGCCTCCGAGGCAGTTCCCAGACCGGCTATGCCCAAAAAAACCCCGGCCATCACTCCGGCCAGGGTGATGAGGCTGGTTTTGGAGGACCGCTTGATTTTATCGGAAATATGGCGGCAGGTCACATGGGCAATTTCATGACCCAGAATACCGGCCAATTCCGATTCGCTTTCCATGGAAGCGAATAACCCGCTGTTGATGCAGATATGGGCCCCGGGTCCGGCAAAGGCGTTGAACTGGTCGTCCTTGATCACATAGAAGGTGTATTCAAAAGGTTGAAGCCCTGCATTTTTAATGATTTTCTGCCCGATTTCATTGACATAGGCCTTGACCCCCGGATCATTGTTGAATTGGAACCGGGTTTGGACCATCTTCATGAATTCGTCCCCCAGTTCCTTTTCCTCCTTGATGGTTAATCCAAAGCACTGGGTGGAAACCATCAGGAAACAGACCAGAACCAGGTGTGCGGTTATTTTTTTAAGCGTGATTCTTTTATTGCGCATGCTCTTTTCCTTTTTGCCGGGGATTGAAAAGGCCCACGGCCGTCTCCTCGTATCCCCACGATTTCTGCGTGATTATATCCCATCGACAGGGATCATTCAACAAAGGAATTATGTAGAAATTATGGAATTTAAACTCCGGTACACGACCTCGAACGGAACAGAACGGCAAAATAGGCGATTGAATTGATCAGGAGAGACCGCACAATATCCGATGGACAGGCTTTTAATTTGAATTTTCCCGGGCGGCCTCCTCCGGATGAATTCGCCAGGTGATCAGGGGCGAAAGAACATACACCATCATAAATCCCAGACTCACCTGCCCCAGGTAGGGTGTAAAGACGCAGAAAACAAAAATCAATCCAGCCAAACGGCTCCACCAGGGATTTCGGCTCATGGCCCGCCCCACATGAATAAAGTGGATCGGGTAAAGGTTCATGATGATCGCGGAAAAAACCATGGCCCCCACAGAAAAGTATCTTAAAAAGCCGATATACGATGGAAAGGACTCAAAAGCCTGACTGTAAATCACGATGGGGGAAAGTACCAGCAAGGCAGCGGCCGGGGTGGGAAATCCCTTGAAAAATCCGGGAATCGGATGTTTGTCCAGAGTGAAATAGGTCAACCGGACCAACCCCGAGAGGGCGTAGGCAAAGGCAATCCATCCGACAGGAAGAGGACCGAACATGTTGGACCCGAAATTCGGCATGGCAATGTAAAATATCCAGGCTGGAGCAATACAGAAACTGACGGCATCGGCAAAATCATCCATGAGATTGCCCAGGCTGATTTTCTTCCTGGGAGGGGCGTCCGGCAAGGGTTCGGTGAGACCCAATCGGCGGGCCACAGCCCCGTCGAGCTTGTCGAAGGTGGCCGCTCCAATGATCATGAAATACATTTCCCGGAATCGTCCCTGATAGGCGAAGAAGACCCCCATCAGCCCCATCATGGCGTTCATCACGGTTAATGCGTTGGGAAAAACGGAAAGGATTTTTCGCCTGAGAACCCGATCCCCCAGACACAGTTCATCCAGACAAGCTTCCCCGTATTTTCTGCAATAACCGGCAATGGAACCAAAATTGATGATTAAAAACAAGATCTCGATAATAAAAAGACTTCTTAAAGGAAGGGTGCCTATTCGGGAAATTCCTTGATAGACCCAGTTGGAAGGTCCTTCCGGCAAATGAAAGGCATAGGCGTAAAGCACCAGGCTGACGGGAGCCGCCACAATCGTTCGCAGCCGGGTGAACTCGATGGACTCGGGTTCACTCCCCTGTCGAATGGAAAACCCCCGCATGAATGCAGCGAAATTGTCCCGGATCAGCACCGTGACACAGAGGACCAGAACAAAAATCCCATGCAGCATTTGCCCTCGGGAGGGCTGCGTATCCATCAGTCGCCACATGGTTCCCACCGCGATCACGGGAAAAATGATGGAGTACACCAGCTTGTCCATGATCCGGTCGGCCAAGGGCGCCAGGGATGTCTGAAGACGGTAGCGAGCGGCAAACCATCCGTCAATCAAATCAAACACCATGGACACGATCAGAAAAGAAACACCCAGGGTATACACATACGGATCACGTCCCCACATCACTGCCAGGGCGCAGACCATTCCGCCGAAACTCAACACTGGACGACCATAAACCAAAACTGCTGTTGCTTTAGCCGTGAGTTGGGTGCTCATCATCGAAGACCTGTCGCTTCCATTATGCCCTCCAACAGGGGTTTCAATACGATTTTAACCATTCTCATAAAGAATATTTATCATTGTTATCATGATCTGCCTAATGAGGCCACGGAAATAATATGATTATTGGGTATCAAGCCTTTTATATCAAAACAATATCATCCTCCGCTTCGACCGAATGGACTTGACCTTTATCCTCGATTTTTCATAATTGACAGAACCCCCACCTCCTGATAGGGAAGTAATTCTTATTTGAACCCAACAAAATATTATCGGCATTGGAACCAGGAGGTAAAAAATTGTTTAATAAATCATTGGTGATTTCAGCTGTTGCAGCCTTGGCATTTTTGACGTCAACCAGCCTTTATGCAGGCACCGCTGTTCAGGATGTCATTAAAATGGACAACAAGGCCTACTCTGAACATAAAAAAGGGATTGTGGATTTTTCCCACAAAAAGCATGCTGAGGAATATGGCGCCGGCTGCGGAGACTGCCACCACAATGACAAGAAGGAACCATTGAAAGACCTGAAAGCTGGAGACAACGTCCAGAATTGCATCGAATGCCATAAAACCCCGGGTGAAAAACCCAAGGGAAAAGAGGCTCCTAAATTGACCCGAAGCCAGGAATTGGAGTACCATGCCGAGGCCATTCATGACAATTGCAGGGATTGCCACAAAGCCCACAACAAGGAAAAAGGCTTGAAAGCAAAAGATCTCGGATTTGCCCCAACTACTTGCAAGGAATGCCATAAGGAATAACAAAACCACAGGGATTTTGAATAGGGTGATTCGGCCTGTTTCAGACTGAATCACCCTATGTTTTTTTTAATACCATCGCCCCCCAGTTTTTCTCCTCCCCATGCCATGTTTCCTCAAACTCTTCTCTTTGATAGGCTTTTAGCAAATCCGGGAATTCCTCCGGCCTGAAACCGGAAAGAACCAAAACCCCGCTTGGTACGCACAATGCGGAAATTTTCGAAGAAAGGGCCAGAAGGGTGGGAAAACGAAGGTTTGCCAGGATCAGGGGAAAGGATTCCGCCAGGGATTCTAAGGGGAAATTTTCGATTCTGATCTTTGAATCCAAACCGTTTAACATGACGTTTTGTTGGGATTCGCTCAAGGCATTGGGGTCCATGTCCAATCCCAACCCTTTTGCCATGCCCATTTTCACTGCCGCAATGACTAGGACGCCGGAACCCGTGCCGATGTCCAGACAGGAACCGGTTTTAAAATGTTTCATTTGCCCGTGGCTTTCCATCACCTGGTCCAGACCCTGAAGACAAAGTCTTGTGGTGGCGTGATCCCCGGACCCGAAAGAAGCTCCTCCCATGATGTTTACGATCACTTCACCAGGTTTGGCCATGGGGTTGCGGTCGGGTGGTGAAAGGATGATTCTGGACCCGACTTTCACAGGTTTTCCAAAAGATTTCTCTATAAAAGTTAAGCCGTATAGATTTACGTAAGCCAGTTCTTCGCTGGACACCATTTCTTTGATGATCTGTTTTGCAGTTTTCTTTTTGAGAGCAAACTTTTCACAAACGATTTTTTCAAGGTTCGACGGGGTGATTTTGCGGAAGGAAAGAGAAACAATCTTCAGGATTTCTTCTTTGATGAAAGCCGGATCGTATGTCATGGGGATTGTTTTTGTTGATAAGCAGCGGCATTTCTCACCATGGCCTTGGCCCATTGGGGCAAACCCAGGGAATGGATATGGGTATAGGTGGCCAGCACATTCTTAAATCTTATCCCGTCCCTGCCGTTGATGAAGCCCGCTCCGCGGGTCATGTGAAAGACCAGGTCGGAATCGGTCCCGCCCCATTTGACCACTTTTGAATAATGGAATTCGTGGCCTTTGAACTCCAGGCCTTTTTCGTAAAACGGGTTGTCATTTTCCACCTGGACAATGGTGTAACCGTGGCCCTGGGGTTTTTTGGAAAACCCGAAGACAATGGGCAACACCCCTGCCATGGGATAGGATATCCCATCCAGGATCAACTCTTCTCCGAGATACATCAGTCCACCGCATTCGGCATAAATGGGCAGCCCGGTTTCCGCAAGGGTTTTTAGCTGCGATTTAAATTCCGTGTTTCGAGCCAGTTCATCCGCATGGGTTTCAGGAAACCCGCCACCGATATAGAGAGCGTCAAGTTTGGGAATGGTCGATGAGTTAAGGGGGCTGATGAATCGGATGACGGCCCCTTCCCGCTCCAGAGATTCAAGGTTTTCAGGATAATAGAACTGAAAAGAGGAGTCCTTGATCACGCCGATAACCGGTGCCGTTGAACCCTTCGGGGTGACCGTTTTTTCGGTTCGCTGGTGGACGTCTTCTGTTGCTTCAGGATGTTCCGATGGCCGGTATTCAGATAGCTCAACCATCCGGTCCAGATCCATGTGTTTTTCCGCGATCCGAATTATTTTTTCAATGGAGTCCGCTGCCCAGCCGTGTTCTGGCGTGGGTACCAGGCCCATGTGGCGTTCGGGAAAAATTTCTTCCTTGATTTTAGGCAGGGCGCCCAGAACCGGAATGCCGCAATGATGTTCAATGCTTTGGGTCAGGATCTGAACATGCCTTGCGCCGGCGGTTTGATTCAACACCACTCCGGCGATTCGAACTTTGGAATCGAAATGCTGAAGGCCCAGAATCACCGCAGCCATGGTTCGGGTGGTTTTGGTGCAATCCAGGACTAGTATTACGGGGACATCCAGCAATTTGGCCAGTTCAGCCGTGCTGGTATTCCCTTCTATATTGATGCAGTCATAAAGGCCCCGGTTTCCCTCGATGACCGCCAGGGTTCGGGAGGAGGTGTGTTGTCTGAATGAAGCGAGGATCTGGTCTTCGGGAATGATAAAGGTGTCCAGATTATAGCAGAGCCGGCCAGCAGCGTAGGCCAGCCAGCCCGCATCAATATAATCCGGTCCTTTTTTAAAGGGGGCGACTGGAATTCCTTTTTTTACCAGGGCCGCAATCACACCCACCGAAACAATCGTTTTTCCGGACCCGCCACGAAGTGCGGAAATAATCAGTCTGCCACTTCCCATACGAGCTCCGGCAACACCTGTGCGGCAAACGCCTTCAACTGTGGTTTATGCCCTGAAACAAGAACATCCAGAGTTGCCCTTATTATTCTTCGTGTTCTGCTGCTGCCTGTTTTCCGGTTCCGGGCATACCGTACATGGAAGTGCTGCCGCTTGACCAGTATTCCAAAACGCCGTCCTGCACCAACTGATTGACGATTTTCTTGGCATCCCGGGGTTTTTCTTCCAGAATTTTGGCAAGGTCGTTAAAATAAAATTTTGATTTGCTTTTGAGCTTTTTGGTGAGCTCTTCGATGATTTTCGCTTTTGCCTCTTCGTATTCCATAGTTGCGCCTCATTTATGATACGAGCCGGGAACCTTTATTAGAAAAGTTCCCGGCCCTGATTTTATTATTTAGAATTTAAATTGCGTTGTCTGTCGCCATGTGTAGTAAGCAGGATCACGGAAATCATCAATGAGATGATGTGTGAATTCAAGCTCGCATTTATCAAAGAATCTTTCCCAGCCGATTCTCTCCGCCCAGTCACCAACGCGTTCGTATTTTCTTGCGCCTGCTGAATAGGCTTCCACAATACGCTTAATGGTATCCGTCATGGTGGGCCAACGAGGTGTTTCATTGGGGATGAAGGCCACAACGACTTTGGAGAACTTGGGGAGGGTGATCCGGTTGGAAACTTTTCCTCCCACCATCAGAACGATCCCGTCACCGGTCTGGTCTGAAAGGGGCATGGACGGACACATGGTGTAACAGTTTCCGCAGAACATGCAGCGTTCGTTATTGACTGCAACGCTCTGAACCTGGGTTCCGCTGGGCAGGGTCACTTTAGACGGCTTGATGGCCGCCGTGGGGCAAGAGGCAATGGCCAGAGGAATTTCGCACATTTTGTCAAGATATTCATGATCCAACATGGGCGGTTTCCGGTGATAGCCCAGAATGGCGATATCCGAGCAGTGAACGGCGCCGCACATATTCAAACAGCAAGCCATGGATACCCGAACGTGTGCTGGCATTCTGTGTTGTTTAAAATCATCAAACAGAACGTCCATGGTGGCCTTGACCGTACCGGAGGCATCGGATGCCGGGGTATGGCAGTGAATCCAGCCCTGGGTATGAACGATGTTGGAGATTCCGGAACCGGTTCCGCCCACGGGGAATTTAAAGCTGCCGCCGTCAAATTTGCGGCTTTCAAGGTCTTTAACCAAGGGGGCGACCTTGTCTTTGCTGTCCACCATGAACTCAACATTGTTTCGGGTGGTGAAGCGAAGATGCCCGCCGCAATGCTTTTCTGCGATTTCACAAATTTCGCGAATCATGCTGGTGCTCATAAGACGGGCCCCACCGCAGCGAACGGTGTAAACTTCATCGCCGGTTTCTGATACATGAACCAGAACGCCGGGTTGCAGATATTCATGATAGAGCCATTTACCCTTGTTCTTTGCAATGACCGGAGGGTAAAATTCGTCATATTTTTTTGGACCCATATCGGTAAGCCGATTTTCCATGGGTTTATCCGGATTGTAACCTGATGAAATAAAAGCCATGATTCTCCCTCCTATCTCTGATGGTGCTTTCTGTATTCGTTAATATCGCGTTCCCAACCGTCAGTAACCTCATCCTCTTTCCAGAAGATGTAGGGGTTGTGCCTGGGCTCCTGAACATGCTGTGGAACCGGCTCAGCACCAATGGCTTCGATAATTCTCTGCAGTCCCTGACGTTTCATGAGTTCGCCGAGACGCTCACGGTTTTTGCCTTCTTCCATCCACCAATCCCAAACAGGTTCGATAACGGTTTCCTTGATTTCCGTATAGGGTGCTTCAACTTTAATAAACGGAACGATCAAGGAGCCCATCTGTGCGCCGTCCAGAATCGGAGCTTTTGCGCCGGCAAACACGGATAATCCTCGGTCATTACCAATTCTCAAAGCCCTGGGCATAACGTTGATGCAGTGCATGCATCGGGTACATTCTTTATTGTCGATAACCAGCTTGCCGTCCACCATGGCCATGCATTCGGTGGGGCAAAGGCCGATCACTTCTTTTTGGATGTCGAATTTTCCCCAGTCGCGGCCTGAATGGGCCCCTGCATTGGGAGGAAGTTCCCCGCCGATATAAGCCTGTACCGCTTCCTGATCGATGCGGATTTCATCTTTCCAGGTACCGATGAAGGACAGGTCGGACCGGGCGATGGAAGCCACGCAGCAGTTGGGGCAGCCGTCAAATTTGAATTTAAATTTGTAGGGGAATGCCGGGCGGTGAAGTTCGTCCTGGTAGGTCTGGGTTAGGTCATAGCACAGATCCTGGGTATCGTAGCAGGCGTATTCGCACCTTGAAGAACCGATACAATCAGCCGGGGTTCTGAGGTTGGAGCCGGAGCCGCCCAGATCCTGTCCCATCTTATGGGTCAGTTCAAAAAAGATTTCTTCCAGCTGGGGTGTGGTGGTGCCAAGGAAGATGATATCTCCGGTGGAGCCGTGCATATTGGTGATTCCGCTGCCCCTCAGGTCCCACAAATCGCAGAGTTGTTTCAGGTAATCTGCGGTGTAGTATTTTCCACCGGGTTGAGCGATTCGCATGGTATGGAAATGGGCTACACCCGGGAATGCTTGAGGCTGATCACAGTAACGGCCGATAACCCCGCCGCCGTATCCGAAAACGCCCACGATACCGCCGTGTTTCCAGTGTGTGGTACCGTCTGCAAAAGATAGTTCAAGAATGCCCAAAAGATCTTCGACAACATCAACGGGAGTCTGAAATTCAATGTTTTCTACGTTTTTCGCCCTTTTTGCGGCCTGCTGTTTCAAGTCGGATACGAAACTTGGCCATGGTCCAGATTCAAGCTGGTCCAACAAAGGGGTATCATGCTTTGCCATAATATTACCTCCATGTTATTAATAATTAACTATCCGTCCAAAAATATAATTTTTAACATCCTTTGCTGGGCTGTTAAATCCACCTCCTCTCGGTATCTATATAATTTTACTATTAAATATAATATGTATTTTATAAGGGGATGATATATCAGCTTCAGCAGCCGTCAATAAAGGTAACGATATAGAATCATTATTCTATCTTGTCAATAAAAAACCGTCCGTAAAACCCCGTGCAAATCTCCGGAAAATTCAGCAACTTTGAAGAGATTGCCCCTTTCATTTTCTGGAAAAAAGGGTGGATCTTCCCCTGATTTTTACCGGAAGGGAATCTTCCGTAAAACCTAATACAGATGCAAGGCTCCGGGTCTGATCAAAGGCTTCTGAGCTCACGTGGCCCTTGGGCTCCACAATCAGGAATTTCCCCCCCGGCTTGAGGGCTTCCCGGACTTCCGAAAAAAAGGTTCGAGGATCTTTAAGCTCGTGAACCACATGAATTGCCACGGCCAAATCCACGCTCCCCCCATGGGCAGAAATGTCCATGCTGTCCGTTTGGGCTTTATGACGGATGATTCTGTCCCCGAGGCCAGCCTTGTTCGCTCTTTTTTCCAGGGCCGCCAGCATCCTATCTTGAATATCCACCGCGATGACCCGTCCGTTCTCCCCGGTCATTCGGGCCATGGGCAGGGTAAAATATCCCATGGCACAACCGGGCTCCAAGATGGTCATGCCTTTCTGAATCAAAGGCCCCAGCATGGTTTGTGGATTTTCGATGAAACGACGCAAGGGACTTAATAGAACATACCCCAGCCAGGGCGGACAGACATGATCGGCCATTTTTTCTCCTTGTTTTTAAAGGATTCCCTTTTCAGTCAAATCATCCAGGACTTCTTGGCTGTATCCCAGCAGCCGGCCATAGATTTCCAGGTTGTGTTCACCCACCCCGGGAGCCCGGGTTTCTATCCGGCCGGGCGTTTTGGACAGCTTGATCGGATTGGGACTGATGGGAAGCGGTTTTAAGCCCGGCACTTCCATATCCATGATTGGCAGCATTCCGGTTTCCATGACATGGGGATCACGGGAGACCTCATCCAGCTCATAGTAGGGGCTGCATGGGATGTGGGCCGCTTCCATGGCGGTAAGCACCTCTTCCACGGTACGCTCTTTGATCCAGTCCGCCACCAGGGGATCAATCCTGTCCCGGTGTTCAAATCTGCCCAGGTCATTATTCAGTTCCGGATCTTTGAGGAGTTCCTCGTGACCGATCACCTTGGCCAGGCGTCTCCACAGGCTGTTCATGATGGAGGCGATGAACACATACCCGTCCTTACAGGCGTAGAGATCCGTGGGACTTAAATAGGGGGCCCGGTTTCCGATCCTGGGCCTGGACCGACCCAACACTTCCTTTTCCGCAATAATGGGGGCCGTAAAGGAGATGGCGGTTCGAAGCAAGGAAAGATCCACCATCTGGCCTTCCCCGGTTTTGTCCCGGTGGCGCAGGGCCAGAAGAGTGCCAATGGCAGCGGATAATGCCGTTCCGTAATCCATGGGATTGATAAAGGAGCGAATGGGCGGTTTGTCGGCAAATCCTCCGCAAGCCATGGCTCCGGACATCGCCTGGGCGATGAAATCAAATCCCGGCCGGTTTCTATAGGGGCCTTCGCTTCCGAAACAGGAGATGGCGGTTAAAATAATGTCCGGCTTGACGGTGATCAGCCGATCATAGGTCAGCCCCATGGATTCGGCTGCGGCCGGGGTGAAATTATGAATCACCACATCGCATTGTTTCACCAGGGCATCTAAAATCTCCCGGGCCTGTGGATTGTTTTTTGAAAGGTTTAAGGTAATGCCTTTTTTATTCCGAGCATAACTGGGAAATTGGAGGTTGTTGCCGTCCGGCCCCAGAAGGCTGTGAGTCCGATCTTCTTCCCCCCCTGGCCGGTCCACCCGGATGACTTCCGCCCCCATGTCCGCCAGAATCATGCCGCAATAAGGGCCTGCGATGAACCGACCGAAATCCAAAACCCTGATATCTTCAAGTACTCCCTGCATAGCCTCTCCCGCTGAATGCAATAAATTAAAAAGAATCCCCGCCTCCTGTATAGGAAGCGGGGAGCCGGTAAATATTATTTAATCAATTGTTTATGTTCTTGGGGCGGAACGGCCTGCTGCCATGGTAATATCCGGCTCTTTGAACAGAACCTTGTCGATATTGGCGGCCAGATCCTCCAGGGTCAACATACCATCTTTCTTTTCATACCCCTCGGAAATCATCATTTTGTATTCGCAAACCTTGTTTCCGTATATTCCGCCGTTGCTGCCCATGACACGACCGGTGAGTTGTTTGGAAAGATCCGAGGCAAAAAAGATGGCCAGCCTGGCGGTGGGCTCAACCGAGTTGACATCCTCCATCTTCACGCCGTCCGGCAGCTGGCTCCCGGCTCCTGGAATGGATGCCACCATTCGGGTGAACCCGCTGGGGCTGACACAGTTGACCCGGATGTTGTTTCTGGCGAATTCCATGGCGCAGATTTTGGTGAGGCCATAGATAGCGAGCTTGGCAGCACCGTAATTGGCCTGGCCGAAATTTCCGGCAAGCCCTGAAATGGAGGTGGTGTTGATGATGGCGCCCCCCTGTCCCTGGGTCCTCATGAACCGTGCTGCAGCTCGTGTGCACACGAAGGTTCCCTTGGCGTGGACCTTCATGACAAGATCCCAGTCGTTTTCCGTCATGTTGAGCAGGGTTTTATCCCTGAGAATTCCGGCGTTGTTGATGAGAATGTCCAACCGGCCGAACTTTGATTGGGCTGTCCAGACCAGAGAGTCCGCCCCCTCAACCGTGCTGATGTCGTCGTAGTTTGCTGCAGCCTGGCCACCGGCATTCTTGATTTCCTGAACCACCAGGTCCGCCACTTTTGCATCATTTCCGGCGCCATCCACGCCTCCGCCCAGATCATTCACCACAACCTTGGCTCCTTCTGCGGCCAGGAGCATGGCTTCCGAGCGGCCCACCCCTCTTCCCGCACCTGTTACAATTGCAACCTTTCCATCAAAAAGTCCCATCATTGATCTCCTTTCGTCATTTTAATAACTGGTTAAACAACACAGGTCTCTTATGAATCAAACACCGTAAAACAAACCCTTTTTTCTGGCAATCATAGCCCGCATCATATCCCCGGAGTTTTCCGCATGGTCGGCAATGGACCCGATGCATTCCACCAGAGTGATTAAGTGATACACCCCCACCGGATCGGTCTCAACGGCAAATATCTTTTTTTTCAAGGCCCCTTCGATCAGGTCGGACTCATGTTCTCTTTTTCGAATGTGACGGATGATATCTTTTACCGCTTCCCGCTGTTTCTGGGAGTAGGTTTCAAAATACCCCTTTGCCTCAGCCACCATACGGCTTAAATCTTCAATGGGCTCAATCACCGAATCCACCAGCAGGAAAAAGTCTTTTTCCAGCTCCCCGGGAATCTTCGGGGTCATGCGATAGGAAAGCCATCGCACGGCTTTTTCCACGGAATCCAGTACATGGTCCTGCTCTTTCAGATACATGAAAAGCTGAAACAAAGAGATGGGCAAACGGGAATCCGAGGGAATATGGCTCCTAATTCGACGTTTGATACTGTCCGCCATGTTTTCCAGCTTATGAACTTCTGTTCGATATTCCTCAAACAATATGCATTTTTCAGACACATAGCATTCCATGGCCTGCTGAAACGCCCATGCGCATTCCTTCACTTTTTCAGCATGTTCCAACAGAGCATCAAAAGGGGAAATGCTTTGTCTTGAAAAAAATGGAGCCTTCATCATCACCTCATTTTTATAGCCGGGCCTTCAAGGCTTGACGATCGGAAGCCTTCATATGATTTCCTGAAACCCTGTTTCTTCTCTGGAATCGCCCTCCTTGAGCCGGAAAGAATCCCGGAAGATATTCAGAAGATTCTTGGTCTCTTCAGCAATTTCCTGGGAGTTTTCCAGGATTCCATAATACAGAATACTCAGGCGCGTTTTCCCTTCACCGGTTTGAATCCGGCGAATCTGATTTCTGTCGAATTCATCAATGAGGGCATTTAATTTCCCGCACTGGTTTTCAATATAATCATAGTCCACCTTTTTTCTGTTCAGGAGCATAATGGAGGTGTTCCACAGGAGCCTGTTGACATTGGTTTTGATCTGGCGGAGTTCGTCTTCCTGGTCTTTTTGAAAACCACTGTGATAATTGTCGAAATGCTCCTTGATCCTCAAAACCAAGTCTCGATGGCTGTGGGATATGGATTGAAGGCTTCGAATGGTGTGGGCATAGGTTTGGGCACTATCCATGTCTTCCTTGTGGAGCAGAAAAAGGGTCTTGAATATATTGCCGACAATCACATCCCCCCAGGTCTGGATTTTTTCAGTTTGTGAAAAGACATCTTTAAGCTTCTGGCGGTCTTCTGAAAACGTGGCTTCGATGCAAAGACTCAGGGTATCGCTGATTTCCTTCAAAAACAACCCGGTTTGGTGAAAGGTGGTGGCAATGGCCTCATCGCTATTTTCCACATTTTTCATGCTGAAAGCTTCAACCTTTTGGGTTTCTTGAGTTTTTTTATGATGGTATCGGAAGCTGTTGAGAATTAAAATACCCACCAGCCCCATGACGCCCACAAGGCCGTATAATTTTAAATAATAAATGGCAGAGGCAAAAACCATGGCCACAGAAAAGGCTGCGACGGCTGTAAAAAACCATCCTCCGATGACAGTGAGTACGCCGGTGACCCGGTAAACTGCGCTTTCCCGACCCCAAGCCTGATCTGCAAGAGAAGATCCCATGGCCACCATGAAGGTGACATAGGTTGTGGAGAGAGGCAGCTTCAGGGATGTGCCAACGGATATCACGGCACTTGCAACCACCAGATTTACGGCTGCCCGCAACAGATCAAAAGAAGGGGCTTTCCCGTATTCTGCGGCGGCTGAACTGTATGAGCTCGTATCCAGTCGTTGAGAAATCTTTCGTTTAATAAAGGCCGGAATGATACTATTAATAACCTGAAACAATCCGTAAGCCATCCTCACGATAATTCTGGAAAGGGTTGAAGCCCCGAAGCGTTCCATGCCTTCATCCTGGCGGCCAAGGCTTAATTCCGTCTGACTTACGGTTCTGGATTTTTTTGAAAACCAAAGCGTTAGAACCATGATGATTCCGGCGATCAGAAGCTGATACGTTTTGGATTGAACCGGCTGTTTCATGGCTTCCATGGTAACATTTAATGGGTCACCGGATAATTTGGCGAATTCATATGCGTTTAAACCGGCCAGGGGAACCCCCACGAAATTCACCAGGTCATTTGCAGCAAAAGCCATTGCCAGAGCGAATGTGCCCACAAGAATAACCGGTTTAAATATGTTCAAATGAATAAACAAGCTAAGCGATTGAAAAATAGCGGCAAATACGCCGAAATTGACGAACAGCAGGGTCCAGGTGTGGGTGTTGATCCAGTCAATGGCCTGGGGAGATAAAAAAGAGGCTCCCTTTGAACCTTTTAAAATAAAATAGGCAATTATCGAAAGGGCCATTCCTCCCCAGAGGCCGCCATACCTTTTCATCCGTTTTTGATAGTCGAATGTGAATAGCATACGGGTAAGAAATTGGGTTATTGCTCCAAATGTAAATGCGATAAGAACGGAGAGCAGAATACCCATGATAATCATCAGGGCTTTTGCCGTATTGATATACAGCATCAAATCCGCAAGACTATTTCCCGCGTTGAATATTTTTATAAGGGACACAGCTACGGCCGCTCCCAGCAATTCAAAAACCAGAGATACGGTTGTGGATGTGGGTAACCCGAACGTATTGAAAACATCCAGCAGCAGAACATCCGTAAGCATCACCGCAAGAAACATGGTCATTAGCTCCGGCATGAGAAAGTATTCCGGGTGAAAAATTCCTTTTCTGGCGACTTCCATCATACCGCTCGAAAAGGTTACACCCAAAAGTATTCCCAGGCTGGCGATGATCATTATGATATATCTGGGAGCGGCACGGGAACCGATGGGGGAATTCAGGAAATTGACGGCATCATTGCTGACCCCGACAATTAAATCGGATATGGCCAGTCCCAATAAAATTATAACTGCAACACTATATAAATCCATTAGGTTATGATATTTCCAGATCTACTTTTAATCTTCTTGAATCAGAAGAAACTTGAATTTAAAGACAATGTACTTTGCCCCGAACCTTATGATTTGCTTGGATTACCATACAATGGGATTGAATTAAACCCAAATTTATCATTTAATCTGCATAGCCTCCGAGTATAAGCTCCAAAGGTTTTATCCCCCGATGGAGGACATCTGCATATTCATAGGGGCGCCTCCTCCCCGGGAAAGGGAATGCCCGGAGGGCTTACCCGCCACGGCCCGAAGGATGATTTCAGCCAAGGCCTCATCGGTACCTCCTGATCTTAAGGGGGTTTTCAGGTCCTCTGAAAAGTTGCTCAACAGGCAGGGTTTCAGGCTTCCGCTGGCGGTGAGTCTTAATCGATTGCAGGTGTTGCAGAAGTGATTGCTCAAGGGACTGATGAATCCGATTTCACCCGGGGCACCCTCAATGCGAAACCTTTGGGCGGGTCCATCCAAGGGGCTGGTTGGAATGGGAACAAGGTTTCCTGTGGAAGCAATACGGTCTTTGATCTCCGGAGTCAGCATGGGGTGATTCCAGATGAGCGAAGAATTTCCGATGGGCATGTGCTCAATAAACCTTATATGAAAAGGATATTCCAGGGTGAGCCGCGCAAAATCTGCCAGCTCATCGTCGTTGATCCCCCTCAGGGCCACCACATTGATTTTGATGGGACTGAAATGCAATGCCAGGGCTTGTTCAATGGCGCTCCATACCCGGTCAAAACCATCAAAACCGGTGATTTTTCTGAACCGGTCCGGCTTGAGGCTGTCCAAGCTGATATTCAATCTTCTCACCGAAGCATCCTGAAGACTTTCCAGGTGCTCGGAAAGAAAAATCCCGTTGGTGGTTAAGGAAACCTCTTTGATCTTTGAAAGGGTCTTGATGGAATGAATAAAACCGATGACCCCTTTGCGAACCAGGGGTTCGCCGCCGGTCACCCGGATTTTTGAAACCCCCAACTCGGCAGCAATGCGAATAATACGGTGGATTTCCTCATAGCGAAGGATATCCCCATGATCCAGCTTGGGAATATCCCCATCGGGCGTGCAATAGATGCATTTTAGATTGCACCGGTCCGTGATGGAAACCCGGAGATAATTGATATTTCGATTGTGGGTATCATCCAATTGTTTTTGTTTCAACCTGACGTTAAATGTTTGACCACCGCCTCACACAAGCCCGGAATGGTGAAGTTTTCCGCCACGATGTCCACCTTAAACCCTATGCTTTGTGCGGTTTCCGCCGTAATCGGGCCGATACAGGCCACCGCCACGCCTTTCATGAGCTCACCCATCCGATCCCCGGGCAGAAGGGATTTGAAATTCGTCGCCGTGGAGGAACTGGTGAAGGTCACCAAGTGGATGGTTTTATCTTCAAGATGCCCAATCAAGGTGTCCCTGTTTTCCGAAACCGGTTCTGTGCGGTAAACAGGGATTTCATCCACCCTAGCGCCCATCTTGCGAAGCTCCACAGGCAGAATGGGCCTTGCGGTTTCTGCCCCGGGAATCAGAATGCCCTGGTTTTCAACCGCTTCATTCTGAAACGCTTCTACTACGGCTTCTGCCACATAACTTTTCGGAATAATGTCGCTTTTTATACCAAAACCCCGAAGGGCTCGAGCGGTTTCCGGTCCGATGCAGGCGGTTTTGATATGGGATAAGCATCTCACATCCAGATGATTTTCAAAAAGACGTCCAAAGAAAAATTTAACTCCGTTCACGCTGGTGAAGATCAACCATTGATTGGTTTTGATATTTTCCAGGGCCTGATCCAGGGATGACCAATCTTTCGGAGGCACCACCCGAATGGTGGGAAATTCCAGAACATCCGCCCCCAAGTCGGACAGGGCTGCGGTCATATTGCTGGCCTGCTCCCTTGCCCGGGTCACCACGATTCGTTTTCCCCAAAGGCTTTTCTTTTCAAACCAGTTCAAACGATCCCGCAAGGAGACCACGTTTCCCATCACAATGATTGCCGGGGACTGGAGCCCGGCCTTTTCCACCCGATCCACGATGGTTTCCAGAATGCCGTCCACGG
>VMSV01000250.1 GCA_013791935.1 Desulfobacteraceae bacterium
CCCCGGAGCGGATGTGGTAGTATTTGCCTTCTGCTTTTAATTTCTTATGATTTGCTATGTCGCCAATAGGTACAGCACGCTCAACTTTCTGAATGATGTCCTTGATATTTTCCAGGAGGTCTTTTTCGTGAGGCTTCTTTCTAAGGTCTTTGGCAAAGCTCTTTTTAAATTCTATTTTCATGAACGACCTTCGAGAATCTTGTATACTTCATTTTTAGTGGCCTTCCCTGAACCTTCACGGTTTTCATTTTCATTATCATTCAAATGAGAGATCTGGTTCGGCTTCGAATTGCGGACCGCAACCGTCACTCCACCGGCAATTCCGGTCGGGCAGCCCACTCTGTCCACCCGGCATCATACCACTTGACGCCAGTGTAACCCAGGAGATGGACGAGAACAAAGTATGTCTGGCTTGCCTGATGCCCGGTACGGCAATGAACAATCACCGGCGTATCTTTCGCCGGAATGATCTGCGCATAGACTGCGGCAAGTTCACCAAGTGATTTGAACGCACTGTAGGAATCGGTTTTTGACACATCTTCGGAGAAGGGCCGATTGATCGCGCCCGGTATGTGGCCGCCACGAGCCTCGTCCCGTTTCTTCCCGGTGAAATAGTCTGCTGGACGGACGTCGAGAATGATTGCCCCGGGCTTGCCGATCGACGCCAAGACCTCTTTTGCCATAACTGTGAACGTTTCCTGCCGGTTCGAGACCGGGTATCGAGAAGGCTCGACAGATGGAAGAATCGTATCCAGGGGCCGCTTTTCGGCCTGCCACTTCGGGAAACCGCCGCTCAGTATGGCATAGCGGCTATGCCCCAACCGTTCACAGGCCATGCCGACCAGTGTCGCATCCTGAAGCTTGTCGGTGCAAACGAGAACCACAAGATCATCCGGGCGGATACCCATCATCGAAAGATGCTCGGCCAGCATGTTTGCGGGCAGCAGGGAAGAGGGCACCCCATTTATCAAGCCGCGCAAACTTTCCGGGTTTAGGCTAAGCGATCCTGGAATATGGCCAGAATTGTACTCGGGTTGCGCACGCAGGTCGATGACCTTGAGGCCCGACTTGTATAGATTCGTGATCAACCAATCTGTTTCTACCAATCCCGGCAGGGTAAGAGAGGACAAATTCAATGCGGTTGATGATTTGGCCTTTGAGGCGGTTTCACCGGCAGATGTCACAGGTGCAAGGAAGAAGGTGCGCCATGCGTTGATCTTCGCAACCAGCACCGGAGGGACAGGCTCGGAGCGCAGTGACACCGGTTTGAGACAGATTTTGATAAATCCTTCCAGCCCATCGGTCAACAAATAGACGTTCTTGAATCCCAAACGAAACAGGCTGTCACGCGCCTGCGCCGGATGGGTCATGCCGTTGGAATACAGTATAAGCAGGCCCTGATTCTTTCTTGAAGCGAGGGCGACGGGCAGGTCGGCCACTTGTACGTTTATGGCAGAGCGAATATGAAATTTAGAGAATTCCGCCGGCGTGCGGATATCTACCAGGATAATCGACGGATCTCCTCCGAGCAGGCGGTCCGCCAGTTCCCGGGGTTCGATATGATCCAAACCTTCTTGCAGGCCCGCCAGCAGGTTCTCTTCTTGTTGTGCGGCCGTTGCGGGAGCGTAAGCCTTTGTACCCACCATGGCCAAGAGGCCGAAAGCACCGACGAACAGCGATACACTGAACACCTTTAGAAACAGCGACCCCCATTGATCGCCCTTACCATGTCGTTTCTTTTCGATATACTCCGCCCCCCAAAAACCACCGACAGCGATCAGCGTGAAGAAAAAGGCAAAGCTTCCTTCGGAAATGCCCAGACTGTCGTAGGCAAAGATGACACCACGGTCGTTTTGGGTGATCAGGGCCAGGATCGGATATACTTCGTTGTACAGCATGCTGCCGCCTATGGCCCCAAGAAGGAAGACCATGGCGTCGATTTTTCCAGATGCCAGTCCCACGGCGCCGGTGCCGGGGCACCAGCCACTCATGACAAATCCCACGCCAAAGACCAAACCGCCCACGATTTGCGCGGCGTAGAGGGTGGGCATAAAATAGACGTTTTCCATCGTCACCCAACCGAAGGCTTTGGCAAAAGTGATACCGAACATGGCCACGACCACTGCCGTGAACATGACCTTCAGCACAGCCATGTCTCGGAAGTAAAAGATGCCCGACAAACGCCTCGAACTACCAAATCCCGCTTGTTCCAGCGCTGCGCCAAAGACGATACCAATGAGCAGGCTTGCGAAAAAAGCTGCGGGCGTATTCAATGTTCCGCTGCTAAAAAAAGTATCAATCATCCCACTGCCTCCTTACAAACCAGGCTGCCGAGTAACCGCCAGCGAAGACACAAACGAGAAAGAGCAGGCTTCCCGTAAGCAACACCGCGCTTCCGGACAACGCTTGCCCTGAAGTACAGCCGTTCGCGAGACGACTGGCAAAGCCGGCGAGAATGCCGCCTGCCAGGGCGAATAAAAGACGTTTTTTCGGCGGGCATTTCGCGCCCCGTTCCACTTCGAATTTGCAGCGCCCGGCCAGCAATGCCGAAATCAGCCCGCCAAAAAATACACCGGCCAACATGAAGACAAGATAGTATTGGAGCGGTTGTTCTCCCCAACTTCCAAAGTATTTACTCTCCAAAGTCCGTGCCGGGGCGAGTACCAGTTCGAAATATGCCCCCACCCGTGCAATGCCGGAGGACGCTCCCAGTCCCGCACCGAGGATCAGGTAGGACGCCAGAAGCGTCAGACCGAGTAGTACCCCAGCCAGATAAGGGTTCATATATGGTTTCCCATGATGGATTCTATTGTTTGTGTTTTCATTCATGATTAGCACCCCGCACTTTTCTTTTTGGGTGTTTCGGGCGCTTGAGGCGCTGGTTGCACAGGAAGAGCCGGAACGGATGGCTGAACCTTGGTCGTGCCCGGCGCAAGCGGTACGACCTTAATCGGGTCGCCCATCTCCACTGAGTTCCAATACGCCTCCAGGCCGCCAAAAAGGACCTTGATCTGTCGTTGTGTTTTCTGTGACAGAATTCCTCCTGCCGCAAGTGCCAGCGAACCGTCGCGGTCCACGATGACAAGCGGCCCGGCTCCCGTCAGATAGAGTGCATTAGTGATCAGATCGGCGATGTCCACGTTGCGGGATCCAGGCAGGTTGTAGTCCTTGAAATGTTCCGCCGGCCTGATGTCCACGAGATCGAAGGAGCCTGGCAGGTCCATGAGCATACGTTGAAGTTGCGGCGGATCGATCCGGTCCGGCAGATTGATCACACGTTTGGGCTGGGTTGCCGCAATGCCGGGGCCCGTCGGCTGGATCACGGGCAGTCCTGCCTCGATCCATGCCTCGCCTCCCCCTACCATGCTTGCCACCTTTTTAAAGCCTTTACGTTCCAGCAACCCGATACCCAAGCTGCTGCGGAACGCCGAGTTACAGACCGTCACCACCGGTTCATTCGGGTCCAGCTTGGCCGCCAGGACGGAGAGTTGGTTAAGGGGCATATTCACAACGTTTCCAATTCGCAGTCCCATCCACTCGGTGGGCAGACGGACGTCCACGACCACCGGGGCGGTGCCGTCCTGCATGCGCTTGTAGAGCTCCTGCGGAACAATAGGCTCGTTGGTGTACACGGTCTGCTTGGCTGCGCGCCACTCATCGAAAGATACGGCTGCCGTCACGGTATAGCCCACTCTGTAAAGACGAAAGGCCGCCTCTTTCATTTCCTCCGGGCTGCCGCACAGGACCACTTTACTGCCCCAGGGTACCATGATCCCCACCCAGGTTTCCAGCCGTCCCCGTAACGCGATGTTGACGGCGTTCGGGATATGTCCGGCTGCAAAACTCTTGGCATCACGCAAGTCAACAACATAATACTTGGTCTCGTCCGTCAGGGTGGGGTCAAGGGCAGGTGCTTTCGGCAACGGCGCATTCCAAACCACAACAGGAGGTCCCTCCCGGTTCATTTCAGCGTTGTGTTTGAAGTATTGCGGTGCTTCGGGCAGCCCTTCCAGCACGGCGGTGATGAAATCGTTTTTGCCCTTATGTTCAAGATAGGGATTGGTTTTCCGTTCCGTGCCGATCGTGGTGGATGGTTCGTCCCTCAGGTGTGCGCCGCAAAGGGATCCCGCCCCATGCGCAGGCAATACGACGACACCATCGTCAAGCTTGGAAAGCTTGTTTTGCCATGTGTCATAGCTCATGCCCGCAAGCGTTGCTGCCGCCATGGTCCCCCCCATCAGGTCCGGACGGCCGATGGAACCGACGAAGAGCGTATCGCCGGTCAGGATCGCTTTGGGGGTTGCCCGGTCGTCCTTGCCGAAAACCAGCATGCTCATGCCATCGGGGGTATGACCGGGTGTGCTCAGGAACTGAAGCGTCACCTCGCCCCAGGGAATCACCTGTCCATCGGAAAGCGCACTGATCTTGTAGGCTGCACCGCTGTCCTTGTTCTGATAGACGGGGCATCCGACGACCTTGGCAAATTCGCTGTGACCGGCGACAAAATCGGCGTTGGAGTGCGTAAGAAACACCCCTTTGATCGTCCAGCCTTCTTTCTTCGCCGTGTCGAGGTAGACCTGTATATCGCGATCCGGGTCAACGACAAGCGCGTCCATGCCGCTCACAACCATGTAGGAATAGTGCGAAAGCACCCCCAGGTTGAACTGGATAATCTTCACGCCCGCATATTCATAGATCTTCACCACCACCTGGGTGGCTGCCGTGTCGGCGTGGGAGGCGGACTCGGAATCTTTGATAGCGCCTGCGGATGCCTGCCCTTGGAAACAAAATATCGCAAAAGATGCAAGCAACACGCATGTCGCAAGTTTAAAAGAAATCATTCGATTCATAGCAACTACCTCCTTTATTGTGCAGTTCCAATTTAAAAGAAGCGCATTAAAATATATAAATTGTCATTTCATTGGATTTAAATAAAGTTCCTCCGAGCCTACAAATTTCAATCGTCATATCATTTCCATGCGAACCCTCAAACCCCGCGGTTAGCGAAGTTTACATTGTAAATTAAGGTTTTAATGGTAAAGCATGATAACCTAAATTAGCGGTATTGTCATGCTTTATCCCTATTTGAGCCCATTTCTGGATTATTTTAAACTGGCTGCGTTCTCGGAACGCTCATTTAAGGCAATGAACAGCCGGATCAAGGAGTTTCAGCTTTATTTACAAGCTCAGAAAATCAAATCCATTACAAAGATCTCCTACAAGCACCTTATCGAGTTTGCCGGGGACTTTCAAAGCCCGTTCATTTATGTCACAAAATCCCGCGTCTGGATGCTTCACCAATTTTGCGCTCCCGGGTCTGACCAAGTCAACCTATTGTTTATATGTTTAAAAGACCTTTTATAGAAGCTCAGAACCGCCTTAGCGATGGTTTTTTGGCCCTGAAAAAGTTGTTTTAAGAAAAACAAAACATAGAAGAGCCGGAGAATCGTGGTCTAAAAAAAGCCGTTCGCGCTGGGTCGTGATTAGAATTTCGGGGATTGGGGCGGGGCATGCGATTTCGGGTTCAATAAATTGCCCCCCATCCCGGCCTTCCCCCGCACGGGGGGGAAGGGGAAAAACCAAGCCCTTATCATTTGCAGGGGTAGGATGGGTGCAACCCATCAACCGAATTGAGAAAGAAGACGAATGAGATTGATATAGGAGAGGTTGCTTCCTTTGGGTTTTGTTTCGAGATTTCCACATGCTTTGCACCGATTTTGAACTATTTGCCATATCACTTCATCCGGTATTCCCTGAACTTCGGTTCCGCGGATGTCTATGGTCTCAAAACCCTGTTTCATAGATCCAATCCATTTGAATTGTGATAAAATGTTTTCCAGCAACCATGATACACTCTAATATCAAATTCTATAATGGATACGGTCTTTTTCATCTCCGGTTTAATATTTACTCCAATCCTCAATCATCAGCCCTCTGACACGCTCAAATTCTTTCATATTGTTGGTTACCAGCGATAGTCCCCAAGCCCTGGCATGGCCTGCAATCATCATGTCATAGGGTCCTATGGGTTGCCCTGAACGATATAATTCAGCACGAATCTGTCCAAAATGATATGCGGCTTTGTCGTCAAAAGGCAATACTTCAAGCCGGGCTATGAAGGCTTCGATGTCCGCCAGATTTCGTTCAACCTGTTGAGAGTGTTCAGCCCCGAACACCAACTCCCCTAAAGATACGGAAGAAATACTCATTTGCCCATGATGCTGCTGAAAGCGAATTTTAGCTTGGGGAGGACGGTTTTTCATCGTATAGATGATCATATTGGTATCCAGCAGATACTTCAGCATCAGAAAGACTCCCGACCTTGGTCCTTTGGCTGTTTTCGCTCCTCCATAAAATCGCTTGAAACACCGGGGCTGTCAAACCATTCATCCCAGGATTGTCCCGCTGGCAAAATGATCCGTTTATTTCCAATGGCTGTAATTTCAATATCCCGAATACTGTCCGAAAAGGCGACTTCCTTGGGCAGGCGGACAGCCTGACTGCGGTTGCTTTTAAAAACTCTTGTTTTTATGCACGCCATACCGACTCCTTTTTTCATTTTATAACCCCTTCAATTTAATATATTTCATTATCACCTCCACCCGGCTATTCATTGTTAAGGGTGAGGGCGAAGCGGATCCGTTTAATTGCCGGCATCCTATGGCTGAAATCAAGATCGGCAACCTGGCCGCTCGCAGTTACGGGTTACTTTGAGTGGATTATAAATCCCGCACCAGGATATGTCAACGGGATATGTCAAGAAACAAGTCGCCTTGCTGGCGATGCTTTTTGGCCCTGAAAAAATTGTTTTAAGAAAAACAAAACATAGGAGAGCCAGAGAATCGTAATCTAAAAACAGCCGTTTGCGCTGGGTCGTGATTAGAATTTCGGGGATTGGGGCGGGGCATCCGGGACCCAACAAATGCCAAGAAGGGAATCGCCGCGGTCCCGGTTCACCGGCTTGAAGGGCAGCCATTCATCCTCGCTAACGTTCATTTCGATTTTCGGATATCCGATGGGAGAGCCCTTTCCCTGAACCACGAAGGTTTCCGGGTCCAGCACAACCCCGTAAAGTTCCGCCACCCGGAGGCCGACTTTCCTCTGCCATGGGGTAGGGGGCGTCCCGTGCTTTGGAACAACGGAAGGAAAGCCCCGCATCAGGCGGAAACTGGCGGGATGCGCCATTCGTCCACAGAGAAGCGATTGTATGCCCCGTTTAAAAATCCCGCCGCCTTCAATGCTTTTCATTTCCAGGGAAGAAAACAAACCCTGACGGCGGTAAAGCGGTGAAACGCAGCAGATCCCGGCCAGGGCCACGCAATGACTGCCGGTCAATTCAGGGAGTTCTGTTTTCACGGCGTCCCCCAGGGCAAATCCGATGGGAGTGTCGTCATCAAATGCCATGGCCGTAAACCGTAATGTTCCAAAGGATTGATTCAGGTAGTCATGATTGGCCTCACGATAATTCATGTCAAACAGGTCGTGGATGGCTGCGAGATCTTGTTCGGACAGTTCCTTGCTTGGGGTCAGGCGGAATTCATAATTTTTCAGGTCATTATCCAATATCTTTGGAGCCAATGATTGTTGATCTCTATTTCCGAATCCATAACCCCGCCGTTTTTTTGAATGATGGCTGCTGAAGGGAAGTTGTCCTTATCGCAGGTCACGAGAACCGGGTTGATATTCAATTCCTTTGCCTTTTCAAGGGCCAGGGCGAGGATTTTTGTTCCGTACCCGTTGCCCCTGGAACTTGGCCGGATGCCATAGCCGATGTGACCGCCTTCGGTTCTCAGAAAATCATTCAGCCCATGCCGGATGTTTACTGCTCCATGGAGATATCCCCTGGTGTCCGCCAAAAAATAGGTGGAGGCCGGAACATGGTTTTCCGGTAAATTCAAGCCCCTGGAATGGTCTTCAAGGGTTTGTGCATACTCATGAAAAGCCAAACCCTTTGCGTCAAGTACACTGGGAACCAGGATTTCTCCGGATGCCATGAACTCGCCCATCAGCGAATGGTATTGATTTTCATCAATTTCGGACGGGGATAGCAAGACCAACATTTTTACGATTCCTGAATGGATTGGGTCAATTTTAAAATCCGAAGGGTCACCGGTAGATTGGGTTGGCCTTCCATTGCGTTCATCGGACCCCATGACAAATCCAACTCCGTTCCCCCGGATCAGAGGACCTTGCATTCGTATTTCATGAATTTTAGATCATCGGTCATGAGTTCTGCAAAACTCATTGAGCTGAGGAAGATTTCATTTGCCCGGGATTCCTGGTGATAAAAAGCAGGCGCCATGAAATGGGGGGCGGCAATCCCTGGCGCTATGAAGTCCAGAAATTGACTGTTAAATTATCTATTCTTTTAAAATGTTTGACATTATTCGTGATCACACCACAATCATGCGCCATGGCGATGGCTGCGATGGCAATATCAAAATCATCAATCATCCGCCCTTTACGTTCCAAGTCCGCTTTGATTCGACCAAAATAGATGGAAGCCTCCGGGACCCATTCCAAAACATTGATTACGGAAAGCCATTTTTCTTTTTCCGAGTTTAAAAGCTGGAATTTTTTTGAATGATGGTCAATCCTTTCAAGGCCATACTGTATTTCAGCCACAACGGGCGGGACCGTAACGATGTTACCGGGCTGGAGTTCTTTCAGAAGCACCAGCAACCCTATTTCTCTTCTCATGGCGGCTGAAAAAGCCGATGTATCCAGTACGAATTTCACAGATCAGCCTTCTTTGCACGATTTTTTCTTGAATTCAGGATTGCGGATTCCATTTCAAACCCGGCCTCGGTCAAAAGCTCAAGGTCCTCGCTGCAAAGCCTTTCATCGAAAAAATCTTTCGGCCATTTCCCTTCCTGATTTTTCAGGGCATTTTGGCAAGCCTCAATGATAAAACGATTGCGGCTTATTTTTTTTTCTTTGATGAGTTTGTCGATCTTTAGAAGCAGATCTTCCGGAATGTGAACGGTTGTGGACGGCATAAAAACACCTCTTTGAATCAAATCATGTTGATATGAATATATTCTATTCGGTTTTTTTGTCAATTGGAAAAACACCGGATCTTACATAATATGATTGCATGTTCAATCCCGGGCCCACGAAGTTTTCAGGTATTTTTCCAGCCCGCCACTTTTATTCCCTTATGAGAATAGGATTCGTGGGTAAGGGTGCGGCCGGATTTGATTTCAATGGGTATCAGTTTCGAGCCCGTATCTTCCAGAAGGTCCACTTCGTTGCCGTTGCTGTCCCGCCAGAAGGTGAAAGCTGGCTTCTCTCCGCGGTTGAGTTTTGATTTGACCATTTCTGAAAGGATGAAGGTTTCAAAGATATGCCCGCGAAGTGGATGGGTCAGCATCTCGTCAATATCCATCGGGAGTTTGTCGGCCCGAGCCAGCTCCGGAACGGAAAAGGTCAGAAGCTCCACAAACGCGGTTCGTCCGACAAGGGCTATGCCGATAGAAAAGGTTATAATTTCTTCGTGTAAAGAACTTCATGCAATGGGCTTCCTGTAAGGTGAGATGAAATTCTTTCCTGGCCGGTAAGCGTAAATCCTGACTTTTCATAAATTGCTTGAGCTGGCGTGTTGCCTTGAATGCACCATAACTCCATGCTTTTGAAGCCGGTAGAATTAGCCGACCCGATGGCGCCTTCTGTCAAGGTTTTGCCAAAACCCTGCCGCCAATAATCAGGCAAGACGTTTAACGCCCACAACTCAATGCTTCCGGGCGGCGCATCATAACGAGGTTTGCCGAGTATGGAAAACGCCACAACCGAAGGACCGCGAGATGCCACCGTAACCGAGAAGTCCATGCTTTGGACGGACAAACGCTCACGCAAATCAGCGAGATTTTTAAGAGGGTCTAAGCCAGCCAGGAATCCAGGCGGCATGAACGCCTGATATGCGGCCCGCCAGGCTGCTATCCTCACGTTTTCGATGGCTTCGGCGTCTGAAGGGGTAGTATTTCGCAGCATGATGTAGATATAAAGATCAAAAAACCTTGCATTCGGGGTGTATTTCCACACCCTATCTTTCCGTGAGGACGATCAGTTCCGAGATGCCCTCGAAGTGTCTATCATTATGGGTCACCAGCGGCACACCATGACGGAGGGTACAAGCCGCTATCCATGCGTCATTGGGTTCAATAGGCTTGCCGCTTCGTTTTCTTTCAGCAAAAAGTCGCCCATAGCAGCGGGCGATCTCATGGTCATAAGGAATGACCACAAAATTTCGAAGGGTTGTTTCGAGTTGCCTACGTTTTTGATCGCCCCATCTGGCATTTTCCGCACCAAAATACAGCTCACCGACTGTAATAAAGGAAATGGCGAGCAGACGGCCCTGTATGTGAGGCAAATACGCTTGGGCCAGGGGGTTGCCCTTCATCAAGTAGGAGACAACGCAGGTGTCGAGAACAATCTTGGAATCGCTCATGGAGTGCCCCTGCCTGACGGGCTTGAATGCCGCAGTTCGTCAATCGCTTCTTCGAACCCATCGTCTATTTCTCCAGGCCAAGTTCCGAAAAGCACCCGCACGTCATCCAAAGGCTTAACATTTTGACAAAGCGCCAGCTCTTCCAAGGTTGGAGATTCCCAGAAGTCCCTTGAAACGGGTGTTCCCAAGGGTAGGAGATCGATGGCTTCATTTTCCCGATCTTCCAACCGTTCTATGTCGTGGATGTTAATGCTTGCAATTTTCCCTGTTACAGGGTCTTCTTTTGCCTCGCCAATGATTCTGACGAAGTGCAGGATGTCCTCCAGCACATCATCCTTCTGTTCCTCGTTAAAGAGGCAGAGTACAGGTTCTCCAATGGATGGGTGTATCCGGCAACGTGTTCCGTGTTCCTTGAAATCGACCATCAGAAGCCGCCCTTCAATGGTGCGGATATTGGTTTGCGGCCCTTTGATTCGCTCCTGAATCCGGTTGAGGCCTTTGGGAGTAAAGCTTGTTGCCAATGGCATGGTCCGATGATTTAGCATGAATTCAATCTTTTCGATCCCCTGACTGAATAATGTTCCAGCATCGCGCCACGCCATCAGAACTCCAGCATCGCATCCTGACGGAAGTGAATCTCCGGGGCACTGAATATATTCCAATCCTGCAATGGCTTTTTCAAGGATTTCCTGCCCGAGATCCATGCCCGGTAAAGCCTTTTGGTCCTGCCGTCTCTCAAACCCAAGCACAGCAGAAGGGCTCCCGTGGGTTAAGAGAACCATATCCAAGGCCAACTCATCCTTGATGTTGCGTGGTTGTGGCCCCCGGCGCACACTTTCAACTTCACCCAGCAGAACACGGCCTGTACGTTGAAAAGCTTTGTTCAGGTTGGAGAGAAAACGCAACAAATGTGTCACAGGGATTCTTCCCGGTCCAACTGCTTTGCCATCGAAACGTATTTTTAGTAAAGGTTCCTTGGTGTTCATACCTGGACCTCCTTTTTTGCAGCAGATTCCTGATCCCCATTACAAGAAACCGGGCCTGGAGTTGATAGTTATGTAATATTAAATGGATACAGAATAAAGATCTGGAAACCGGCGGGGTTTCGTCTATGGATCGGGTCTAAATGGAATCATAATACCGAGCCGCCAGACTTTGATGGAATGTACCAGCGGCCGTTTGCATTGTAAAGTAGATCTTTTGGCCTTAGATTGGTTTTACGGGTTATGGGGATGCAACAGGTTTTATTCACTGGGTATAAATCAATAAACCAATCTAAATTGGTTTGTTAAATCTGGTAATTTCTATCCAGCCATCTCAATCCTGCAAAAAGGCCAGGATGTCGACAAGGTCATCCGTGATGATGCTTTTAGAGGCGGCTTCTGCTGCTGCGCGTGAGCTGTTTATGGCAATGGATTTGCCACAGGCTCTGAAGATATCGATATCTGACTCACTGTCGCCCACTGCGGCGCAATTCTCCAGCGAAAGATTGTTATCAAGGCAGAAATTCCGGAGGCAAATCAATTTTCCACTGCTTCCCAGGTGATGGACAATTCGGCCGGTGAATTTTGTGCCATTGTCTTCATACTGGCTTCCGAAAGCACTGTCGAATCCGAATCTTTTCTCAAGCACCCGGGCAACCTGAACCGGCCCGGCAGTAATCAGAACAGTTCGAATTCGCCTTTCTTTCAAGTTGGTCAGGACAGGTTCTATGTTTTGAATAAGATGGATATAACCCTCGAATTCACTTTCCACCCTCGTAAGATCAAGACCTTCAATCAGTTTTGCCTTTAAATGGTCGGCTTCAATCCAGGAGATTTTTCCTTGGCTCTTTACTCTGTTGATTTTATCAAACGCATCCATATGACCACTGAGTTCGCAAAGGTACTTGACAGAATCGGTGTTTCTCACAAGCGTTCCATCCATGTCAAAGCATACGGCGTTTATCTTTATTGACAGAATCTCCACGATGGCTCCTTGTCCAAAAGGACATCAGGTTCAGTATTTTTAACAAATCCTTCACGTTCATTTCAATTCTGGAAAAGCTTCCAGATCTTTGCGGATGGACCGGTCAATCTGCATCAGTTCAACCGGCGCTCCTTTGATTTCAATCATGGCCACCCTGACACCGGGACTGGGGCTGTTTGCCGGGAGAACCATTTTCTTATCCGCCAGGGCTGAATCCAGGTCATCCACTTCGAAAGCCACATGGGGCGCTTTTTTCACGAGATTGGGATAGGGCGCATCCTTCCAGTACCTCTGCCATTGAATGCCGAAGGGATTGTTTGCGTGGTCGCTCACCGTCATCTTGAGATGCGGTAGGTCTATTTCACCTTCAAACCGCTCCGTGGTCGGGATTCCAATATGATTGTACTTGAGCATCCCCACAAACCTTTCTCATAAGTCGTACCATCGAATGAACTACCGGTTCCCTGAGGAGTCTCTTTTCAGGTCATCATCCAATATCTTTGGAGCCAATGGTTGTTGGTCTCTATTTCGGAATCCAGAAACCAGCCGTTTTTATTATCCAATCCTTGGAAACAAAATGGTTTTTTCCTGCTTCTTCAAACATTCCATGGCTTTTTTGGCACCTTCTGGAATTACGGGCTCATACAATTCAGAAGCCGTTTGGATCAGATACGAGGTGTTGTTCAAAGTTTTCTCGGCATCGGGTTGATCCTGCTTCCATGGCTCTTTTTCCTGAAAGTAACGATTGCCGAAAGCAACCATGTCGTTAACAAGGCTTACCGCATCATGGAGTTCAAAGGCTTCGTAGGCGGCTTCGGCTTTTTGTTTCATTGCGTCAATCTTGTTTATGAAGTCATTTTCTATACTTGAAGCATCGGAGATGTTGATGCTTTTCTGATTCGCCAGATGGATGACCCGGTTCACCAGGTTCCCGTAATTGTTCGCCAGATGGGTGTTGTAGGCGCTCTTTAAATCCTCCTCCCGGTAGCTGCAATTCAAATAGGTTTGCAGGACCCCGAGCATATAAAAACGGACCCCGTCGGAACCGAATTGGTCATATTGTTCCAGGGGAGCAATGACGTTGCCCAGGGTTTTGGACATCTTCTGTCCGTCCGGACCCAGTATGGTGCCATGCACCAGAAGGTGTTTGGTAAAGGGAAGTCCCAGGGAAGCCAGCATCCCCTGCCACATGGCTCCTTGAAATCTCAGGTTGTCCGGGCCGCACAATTGGATTCCCGGCCACCAGGTTCGGAAACGGTCCATCTCCTCGGGAAAACCCGGGACTCCGATATAGTTGCTCAAGGCATCAAACCAGACGTACAGGGTGTGGTCCGGATCCCCGGGGACTTCCACCCCCCAGGGGAGATTGGCCCGGTTCCGGGAGATGCTGATGTCTTCCATATCCTTTAAAAAATTCAGCAATTCCTGTTTCTTTGACTCCGGTTTGAGAAAATCCGGGGTATGGTGGATGTGTTCGATGATGGCTTTTGAATAGGCTTTCAACCGGAAAAAATAGTTCTCCTCGGAATAAACAATGGGCGCCTTGTCATGGTCCGGGCATTTCCCATCCACCAGATCCCGCTCAAGCAGAAAGGCTTCACACCCCACACAGTAGAGACCCTCATAGTGTTTTAGGTAGATATCTCCTTGATCATCACAAAGCTTCCATATGGCCTGAGCAGTAATATGATGTTGCTTGGAGGAGGTTCTATAGAAGGAATCGAACCCGATCTTGAATTTCGCGCAGAAGTTCATCCATTTGGGCACCAGCTCATCCAGATAGTTCCCGGGCGTCGTTCCGCTTTCCCTGGCCGTGGTGAAAACCTTCAGGCCATGTTCATCCACCCCCACATTGAAAAAGACGTTTTCTTTTCCCAGCTTTTTCCTGAAGTACCGGGCATAGGCATCCGCCTGAAAGAATTCCATGGCATGACCCGCGTGGGGGGAGGCGTTGGCATAGGGCAGGGTGGTAGTAATGTAAAATTTTATGGTTTTGTTTTCCATGGAAAAAGCCTTTGTCTAAAGATGACTTTCCGGGGCCACAATGACATGGAAAAAAGAAATGACCCGGCAGATGGCTAATAATGGGAGGACTGATTCCATTTTGCGCCAAAAAATTGAGTTCATGATAATATTAAAAATACAGGTAAATGGAAGGGCAGAAGTTGGGAAGGGCGGGATGGGCTCACCCTGATCCGTAGGTATTATCGCTACAGTACAATTCAGGGTGAACTCCAAGTCCTGCCCATAAACTTTATTAAGGTTTTTTAGCAGGCTGTTTATCAGACTTCTTTTTATCTTTTTGTTTCAGTTTTACGTTGTTTTGTTTCTGGCTTTTTTCCTTATCTTTCTTTCCGCCTTTATCTCCCATACCATTTCTCCTTTATTGTTGTTTTAAATATTAAAGAAAAATTGTACCTGCCGAGCCTGATCTTGTAAATCCATCTCTGTATTTTTTCCATGGTGCTGCAGGAGCAACCAGGACGGATTGTTTATAACATTAGATCAAATAATTATGGCGTTTAAGTGATTCGGGTGGCGGCGGGATGATGGATAAATACCTGTCAAACAGCCGTACGCGAGCAGGAATTTACCAGCGGCTATGAGGATTGTAAAGCATATTTTGTCATTAATGTGATTATTATCCTTTTAATTTTCCCCTTCAAGAACCCTATGAACCCTGATGGCCAGATCCTTTTTCGAAAAAGGTTTCTGTATGAATTGAACCCCCTCGTCCAGAACACCGTGATTTGCGATTACGTCGGCTGTATAGCCGGACATGAAAAGGCTTTTTATCGTCGGTCGGAGGGCCTGAATTCGATCGGAGAGTTCTTTGCCGTTCAATTCAGGCATGACCACATCCGTCATCAGCAAGTGGATCTCTTCAGGGTACTTTTGGGCCAGGGAGATGGCTTTGTCAGGTGATTCGGCTGCCAACACCGTGTAACCCAATCTTTCGAGCATCATGGTGGTCATGGTAATGATCGCCAGCTCGTCCTCCACCAAAAGAATGGTTTCACAACCCCGAATATCCGGCTCAGCCGGTCCTTTCTGCCGGGTCTCCTCAATCTCTCCTGTGTGCCGGGGCAGGTAGATTTTGAAGGTCGATCCAAGACCCGGCTCGCTGTAGACGTTTATAAAACCGTTGTTCTGCTTAATAATCCCATAGACGGTGGCAAGTCCCAGTCCCGTGCCTTGACCCACACCCTTTGTGGTAAAAAAAGGCTCGAAGACTCTGTCCGCGGTCTCCTTGTCCATGCCGCAGCCATCGTCGC
>VMSV01000177.1 GCA_013791935.1 Desulfobacteraceae bacterium
CATGGAATAAAAGCAAGTCGACTGATTCAAACCGCCCTGGACGAATTGTCCGCAAGTGTTCGGTTGACTTCCGAATGGTATGAGTATCAACAGAACCGAATGGTCATTACCCGGCGAAGTGAGCCGGCCAAGGCGTTCATTCTGGTGCTGGCGCGAATCGGGTATCAAAGGACTTTAAATCAAGAATTGGACGCTGTGGTAAGGATTGCTTTGGGTTGCGGATGCAAGCCTGAATCCGGGGAAGGGTATTGGGAAACCATAAACGGAAACATAACGCCGGTTTATAGAAAACAGGCCCAAGCCAAGATAACCGGCTCAAAGGCCAAAAAAGTGGCCATGGATATGGAATGGAATCAACATGGCGTTCGGAGAATGGCTGCACCGGTGAATAGACCGGATGGGTCGTTGCTGGGAATTGTGGCTTTGGCACAGAGTTTTTCACCAGCTGCGGATGATATACTGCCGGTTTGCGAGAAAACCTTGGAAAGAGTGGTTTTAAAATTGGAGCAACTAGTATGGTGTGTTCCGGACCGATATGAAAGTGCTGCCGTGGATTAACTGTGAAAAATAGAAGAGGGGATGAATGGAAAAAGCGCCCATGGAACCAAGTGAAAGGGAACGGAGAAACGCAATCCTGTCAAGAACGGCTGGGGCCCAAGGCATGGTTCTGCTGAAAAATGACAATGCATTGCCGCTTTTGCCGGAAACAAAAAAGATCGCGCTGTTTGGAAACGGCGCTAAAATCACCATCAAAGGGGGGACCGGTTCCGGAGCGGTGAATCAGCGGTATTCGGTTTCTGTTGAAGAGGGGCTTTTGCAGGCCGGGTATGATATTACATCCGAAAAATATCTCCACCGGTTCGAGGATATGCATGCTCAGGAGATGCAAAAAAAAGAAAATACCGTCCAAGAACTCGGGGGTGTTTTTTTAATGCCGGATATCCTGATTTCAAAGGAAGAGATTGCTGCAGCCGGATCGGCGAAGATTGCCGTCTATGTGCTTTCCAGAAACTCCGGCGAAGGTTTTGATAGAATGGTTGAAAAGGGTGACTACCTGCTCTTGGATAACGAAACAGCCAATTTGCAAAACCTTGCGGAAAGTTTTAGCAAGGTGATTGTTATTTTAAATATTGGCGGTGTTATCAACACAACATTATTTAACGAAATAAAGATTGATGCGATTGTCCTGATGTCCCAGGCGGGGATGGAAGGCGGAAGTGCCCTGGCGGACATTCTTTCAGGAAAAGAAACGCCTTCCGGCAAGCTAACCGATACCTGGGCAAAAAATTATCAAGACTATCCGTCCTCGAACAATTTTCGTCCGACCCCGGACCATGATTACGCTGTTTTATACGAAGAAGGAATTTATGTGGGTTATCGCTATTTTGACACCTTCAATGTCACGCCCGCATATGAATTTGGTTTTGGCAAATCATATACAACCTTTGAGATCAAAACCGGTCGCGTTGACGCAACTGCCCGGATGGTTTCCGCAGAGGTTATTATCTCCAATACGGGACACCATTATAGCGGGAAAGAAGTGGTTCAGCTATACATCTCATCACCGGAAGGAAAGCTTGAAAAGCCCTATCAGCAATTGATTGCCTACGCCAAAACCGATGAGCTTGGACCCGGAGAACAACAAACGTTAACGATTTCATTTCAAACCACTGAAATGGCATCCTATGATGAGAAGAGCGCAGCTTGCATCATGGAACCAGGGGAGTATACTCTCCGCGTGGGGAATTCTTCCCGGAATACCCATATTGCCGCAGTTTTGCATTTGGAGAGAGGTGTGGTTGCCGAACAGCTCAGTTCCCAGCTTAAACCGGATCCGACCCGAAACCTCAAAGAAATTTCCCGGATCGGTAAAATGCCATATACTTATGCGGATGAAAATACGGAACGGGCTTGCGCAAAAAGAATTCACCTGAATCCCGACGCCTTTGAAACAGTGAATAACGCTTCGGGATTTGAAGACGAGACCACCTTTACCTATATTGAAAACGGCACAAAATACGTGTCCAGCTATACAGGGTCCTACCCGGAAAAAATAGAAGAAGTGCCTCCCCTTCCAGAAGGTTCAACGCTCAAAGACGTGGTTAACGGCAAAATTACCCTGAAACAATTTGTTGCGTCGATGAGCATAGAACAGCTTACTGATTTTTCGCGGGGTTCGGCAAGTTCCGCCATTTTCGCAGCAACGAGTGGTGTTCTATTTTTTGAAGATCCCAAAAGCCAGGTGCCGGGATCGGTGGGCGTGACCAGCAACCGGTATATTGACGGTCCGGGGATTCCGCGCATGGATATGGCGGACGGCCCTGCCGGCCTTCGGCTCGAAAAAGAGTTTAACGTCACCGACCGGGGTCAGGTGGTTAGGCTAAAAAAGGAAGGAAACTTCCACAGCCAATACGCAACGGCATGGCCCATCGGTACATCCCTTGCCCAAACCTGGGATGTGGATTTGATGGAAGCGGTTGGCAGGGCCGTTGGCGAGGAGATGAGTGAATTCAATATTACCCTGTGGCTGGCTCCGGGGATGAACATTCATAGAAATCCGCTCTGCGGTCGCAATTTTGAGTACTATTCAGAGGATCCCATCCTCACCGGGTTAACGGGTGCTGCAATCACAAAAGGGGTTCAGCAATGGCCGGGAATCGGCACGACGATCAAACATTTTGCAGCAAACAACAATGAAGACAAACGGATGAAAACAGACAGTATCGTTTCGGAAAGAACCCTTCGCGAAATCTATCTTAAGGGATTCGAAATTGCCGTGAAGTCCGCTCAGCCCATGTCCATCATGAGCTCCTATAATAAGATCAACGGGACTTATACGGCCAACAGTTATGACCTGTTGACCGATATTGCCAGGGGAGAATGGAAATTTCAAGGGATGATCATGTCCGACTGGACCACCACAACAGGTCGCGGTTCGGACTCAGCCCTTTGCCCGCACGCTGGAAACGATATGATTATGCCCGGGTTTGGTGAGGAATTTAAAAAAGAGCTCGAATTGTTAAATCTGGGTTTTGACTATGTCATTCCTTTTCTCAATTTAACGATTAAGAAAGTGATGGACTTGCAGGATGATGCTCGGATCATAAACGGAGTTCGTGCAGGCAAAGTAGCCAGGGGGGATGTTCAGAAAAGCGCCATGAACCTGCTCAACATCATCATGCAATCCAATCGCATGGGGCAGATGTATCCGGAACTTCACATCACACCTTACGCGGATCAATATGATTTAAAAGCCTATGTGGCGGTCCAACGGTCCGCTATTTTATAAGAAGATCCATCTGAGGCTTGCTTTCCTAACTTTCTTTAACCTAAAAACCATGAAGGCCTTGCCATCATGGTTTTTGGGCTGGATTCGCAAAACCTTTTGTAAAAAATCAAGTAATTATGATAATTTGAAGCCAAAATAAAAAGACCATGGATCATGGGAAAGATTATTTATGGTAAATCTTCCAGAAATAAAACCGGCTATTGAAAATATTTGCCGATCCTTGCCAGTTAAACGGTGAGGGATTTTCGGCTCTGCTTTGACCGGAAATTTCAAGCCTGAAAGTGATTTGGATATTTTGGTTATTTTCGACGCAAAACAAAAAATCGACACTTTCAACGCATATTTCGAACGTAAAGAACAGCTGGAAAAACTGTTTAACCGAAAAGTGGACCAGACTGTTGATAAGCCATTTAAAAACCCGGTTTTTAGAAAATCTGTGGAGAATACAAAGACTGTCCTTTATGAAAGGTGAAGTGCGAAAAAACTTCATGGATGGCTATGATACGGTGGATGAAATGATTGTTTGGGATGCGGTGGAAAAACATTTGCCGTTATTCATCAGTGAAACTCAAAAGCTTCTGAACAGATAAGGATGCCCCCTTTTTTTGATGATAATGTTTCCAAGGCATCCCGGGAAGGAAGTCCCCTGGTGAAATAATGGTGGCACATCTTGCATTGTGAATAGTTTATTAAAAGGGCATTTTGATCAATATTCAAGATGTGACACCGTATCCCTCTCCAAGATGTGACACCGTATCCCTCTCCTTAATCAAATAATGAATTGGGCATCCGTTTCCCTAAGTTCTTAACCTTATCCTGCATTTCGAGGCTTAATTGCACTAATACGCGAACCCTTAGTGCCATTCATGGATGTCCCCGGAATACATCCGCTACTTGATTTTCTTCCAGATCAGAAGAACGATCCTGGCCTTGATGCCTTCTTCCATGTGCACGCCGCGGATCTCCGTGGGAGATTCGATGGTGGCGTGGTTGAAGCCCTTGTCGTGGTCGACAACATAGATGGTTTTGTTGTCCCAATAAACGACCCCGGAGAATTTCTCGTTCTGGACCATCTTCTTGTCGATGAATTTTTCCTTGTGGCCGAAGAACGCACGTCCTTCTTGACCTTCCACGACGATGAGAATCCGTTCGTAAATGGCCTTGTGTCCCGTTTCCGAGGAGTGCTGGTGTAAACCCTCAGTCAGAATTTCCCAGGTGCCCAGCAAGCTGGGGATATTCTCCTCCGCCCGGGCCATGCCAACGGCGAAAAGTCCTATGACCAGCGTCATCGTCGCCAGCAGAATGCTTTTTCTCATGCCCAATATCCTTTTCTCATGTTAAACCCTCCTTTTGCAGTGTTAGGAATTATGTTTTCAACCCTGTCGAACGTATTCCCTCAATTGCTCAACCGCCTTGTCCTGCTGATTCGGTTCCGGCCGCGCTATTTTTTACTTCAGAGACAACCGGTAACGCCTGAGGAGTTCCTCGCGGTTCTGGCGTAGGTCCTTTCCAGTCGGCGTTGCCGGATAAGGCTTGTTGCCCATCAACCCGGTCCAGAGGATGCGGTTGAAGCTTGCGAAATCCATGCGGTCTTCGGCCGTGAAGTCCACTCCCTTTGTGACCTGTGCCCAATAGGTCGCATTGTGCGTCGGCTTTGGCACGATCAAGCCGGCCCTCTTGTCAGGCAACGGCAATGTCGTATTCGGGTAGTAAAGAATCGCAGCAGGAACCGCCGTAAAGCTCCAAGGGCTCGGGGTCGTGTTAAAAATGTCGGCCATGGGCCTGGCGAGCGCATCGTTCAGGTTCATCGGCGGGAGACCCAGAACCTCTCGGCGGGTGTCAAGATAGATGTCGCCTGAACCGATATTAAGCTGCTTTTTTAAAGGGGTGCACGTCGGTAGCTTTTTGCTTTTCAGGATTTAGCTGAACCTCGAGCACCGGGTTCCAATTGCGTGTTTGTCTCGACCAC
>VMSV01000055.1 GCA_013791935.1 Desulfobacteraceae bacterium
AAAGATCATTACGATTATCATGGCGGGGCTCGCAGCCGGAATCGCGGTCTTTGTGCTTTTGGTCTCTCCGAATGTTCGCAATTACCGTATTAGCGAAGCCATTTCAAGAAATCCGATGATATCGTCTGAAGCTGAAAATCCCATAATATGATGCGGGCATTTCAATTGGATGTTCAAGCCGGGGGTTCACGGATTTGGTCATGATATTAAAGAGCTGTGTCCATGAATGAATACCAGAAGGAACAAAGGGCTGCTTTTTTGATGGCGGCCGGACATCTTTTTTCCCGGCCTGAAAACGAGTTGCATGCCATAGAAGAGCTTATTTACGAGTATCTTGATTTCCGCCGGGAGGTGGGTGATTTTTTAAAAACTCATTTTGACCAGGTCTGCACCCATGCCTGCTATGATAATAACCGGAGTGCCTGTTGCTCCAAAGAGGGCATTATTGCTTTTTTTGCGGATGTGGTGATCAATACCCTGGTTTCAGAGCCAGGGGATATAGAAGTCCTCTGCCGGGTCCTGGAACAGAAGAATGAAGGATTCAAATGCATTTATCTGGGTCAAACCGGATGCCTGTGGAAAATAAAACCCATTGTCTGCGAAATGTTCCTCTGCGATGAGGCAAAAAACAGAGTGTTTTCAGACCATCCTGAGCTGCTTGAGAAATGGGCTTATTTCCAGAACCGAAAAAAAGATTTCAATTGGCCGGATAAACCGGTTCTTTTCGACCGGCTTGAAGAGATATTCATCCAGGCGGGATGTTCTTCTCCCCTTATGTATTTTCATAAAAGTCCGGGCCTTTTGCGGGTGAAACAAAAGGCCGTGAAGCTTTCATAACCCCAGGAGGAATCCGGGTTGAAAATCACGATTAAAAACAATCTCCTGCTGACCGACGTTTCTCCGGAAATGGAAAAGGATCTCATCACACGTTTGACCCTGGCCAATCCCAAGTGGATCGAGAACAACCGGTTGGGCCGATGGAACAAGGGAACGCCAAAAGAGATCAAATGCTTTGATCGATTCAAGGGAAAGCTTTGGATCCCAAGGGGATATCTGCGCCAGCTGATTTTGATGTGTAGAAAACAAAGCATAACCTATACGCTCGATGATCAGCGAAAAATACTTCCCATGAAGGATTACAGTTTTAAGGGGACCTTGAAACCGTTTCAGCAGAAAGCTGTGAACATCATGCTCTCCAGGGATTTCGGCACGCTGAGTGCTCCCACCGGGAGCGGGAAAACCGTTATGGCTCTTAATATGATGGCCAAACGGCGGCAGCCCACCCTGATTGTGGTGCATACAAAAGATCTTGCAAACCAATGGCGGGAGAGGGCCGCGGAGTTTCTGGATATTTCAACGGACAGGGTTGGTTTTATCGGGAGCGGGAAAAAGACTTTGGGTGAGCTGGTTTCCGTAGCCCTGGTTCAATCGCTTTATAAGTGTGCCGAGGAGATTTCCCGAGGAATCGGGTTTTTGATTGTGGATGAATGCCACAGGTGCCCAAGCCGAACTTTTACCGAAGCGGTTTCCGCCTTTGATTGCCGGTATATGCTGGGGTTGTCCGCAACCCCTTGGCGAAGGGATGAGCTTTCAAAGCTCATCTTCTGGTATCTTGGGGATGTCCATCATGAGGTCGAAAAAAAACAGTTGGTTGAATCAGGCGATATCTTGGCTGCGGAAGTCCATTTAAGAATGACGGATTTCGTGTCTTATGCGGACCCGGTGAACGATTACAGCAAAATGCTCTCTGAGCTGACCCTCAATGATGAGAGGAATCGAATGATCGCCATGGATATTGCCAGGGAAACCCAATTGACTGAAGATATCTGTCTCGTTTTGTCCGACCGAAAAAAACATTGTGAAACCCTCCACGTGATCCTGAAATATAAACACAATATTGAATCCGCCCTGTTAACCGGCGATCTATCCATGGATGAAAGGCAGGCTGTTCTGGTTCGCCTTGAGAACAAAGAAGTAAAGATACTCATTGCCACAGGACAGCTTATCGGGGAAGGATTTGACAATAAACGATTGACCACATTGTTTCTGGCGACTCCCATAAAATTTTCAGGCCGGCTTCTGCAATATGTGGGAAGAATTTTGAGGCCTGCGGAAGGCAAGGGGAAACCCAGAATTTATGATTATGTGGACGCAAAAATAGATGTTCTGGTGGCTTCGGCAAAAGCAAGACAGAGGATATACGGGACATTTTGAATGGGTCGCGGTTGTCATAAAAATGAAATAGAATGATCATTGATTGTGAAAATTATTTCACAATTATTGGAATCTCAAGTCTGGAAAACTTAATCTTTGAAATTGAAATAAAATAACAATCTGATCTAACATGTAAAAATAACATACACGCCTTTTAAAATAATGCTTGCACGGTTTTTGCATTTACACGATTGTGCCCATGGCACTTTAGGATGAGAAATTTAAAAATAAGCAGCCGAATAAAAAACTGTTGGACAAAAGATCAAACGAACAAAATTCATGACGAATCATTTGCCGGATAAAAATTGGGTTTCCCGCAAGACGATTATGCAGAAAACGGGCGTTTCCGAATCTCAGCTCATTGCCTATATCTCCGCTGGCATTCTTCCGAAGCCTGTTGTAAGAGAGGCTCAGGATCATGGGGCGAATCCTGCGGAATTTGAGTTCTTTCCGGGGTTTGCGTTATGGAGGATCAACCTGGTCAAACGGTTGGAAGCAGAAGGGGAGTCCATGGAGGCCATTGCAGGTCAATTCGGGAAAGCTTCAGTTCTTGAGGACATGGACATTCGTCCCGGAAAAAGACCCACCGGCATTAAAAAACCAAATGATGGGTTTGCCGAAGAATCTCCGGCCCTTTCCTCAAACGATTCTGAAAACGATGAAATCCCCATCCTCCTTGAAAATAAAATATCAGAAGGACGCGAAAGCCTGGTTGAGGAGGCTATTCCTGACCTCAGTATAAAGCCAGTGTATAACAGCAGAATCCAAACCCTTTTCGGGAAGGACTCTTGTATTTCAAGACCCCTTTGCGTTTTGTCTTCACAAATGAGCACCTCGGATGAGCTGAGGGATTCCATGATGCCCGAAGCCTATTTAGAAATCCTCAATGAGGTCTTTTGCGCCCTGGAGCTTTACTGCAAAAAGCATCATGGGATCATTGGGCAAAACCAAGGAGATCAGGCACAGCTGTATTTTTTGCAGAATCCGGATACAAATTATATTTCCGATGCCCTCAACTGTGCTTTGGATATCATGGACACCTTGAAACGACTTAAACAGACCCGAAAAACTTTTTCAGGGTTGTGGCAGGAGGATGCCACCATCAATATCGGCATTGCCGAGGGCACAGAGTTTTTAGGGGTCCTCAGATCAGATAGGGGGAGCGAGATCAAGGCTTTGGGGCATGCTGTCAAACAAGCCGATTTGCTGTCCGGTTTGGGTAAGAATGGAGAAATTTGGATTACGAAAACCGGAATCGGCAAACTGGGCGCCTATGCTCTAAATCATTATGAGTTCGGCATCCAGCCCAAAATGCAGGGGTCAAGCCGATTTAGACCGGGGATGTTTGCCAGAATAAAGGATTTGTTTCAAGATGTGGAAATGAGCGCTGTTATCCCATGGGCACCGGATTTAATTGTAACGCAAGTTGTGGCAGGAATCAAAGAAAGCGATCGATAAAAAGTCCAAGAACCCCTTTTTCAAATTCAGATTGTGCGAGGACAGATGCAGGATTTTCAAGGAAATTCAGGAATCATTCAGGCCGGGAATAGTACAGGGGCAACACCACCCATAAGGAATATTAAAAAGTCATACTTAATCAACAAGTTAAATTATACCAATTTCCAGGACGGCACCATCCAGGTTGTTTTTGAACACAGCAAATATAAACATACCATATCGCTTAATGCAAAACCGCTGCCCTGCCTTGGCGAATCCCTGGAATGTGTTTGGCCGGAATCGGACGCCAAGGCTTACAAACAGTTATCTTCCTATAAATTCAAGGAAATACAAATAACCAATGGAAAAAACGTTCTTGTTGTCAAGCCGCAGGATGTTTTTATCAGCGGAAAATCAACCAATTTTCTTTTGCCGGAAACCTGCCATGAGCTGATCTCCCGGCAAACCAGACGTTATGCCTGCACGGATATCAATGCCCAGATTATTCAGAACGGCGTCACGTTTGAAGGCAAACTCATGGATTTCAACATGTCTTATTTTCGTGTTGAAATCCAGGAGCACAGCAAACAGGCGTTTTTCTGGATCAATAATGAATTAAATCTCAGCTTGATACTGACCGGTGAAAATGGGATGATTTTTGCCGGTGAATGTAAAATTGCTCAAATCCGAAATGGAGTAAAGACAAAAAAGAATTTTATTTTTCAGCCTTTAAATCTGCAAATTAAAAGGTTTGCGCCCAAGAACTTTCGCGCCTCTCGGTACCAACTTGTTCCTTCGCCCTATGTCATCTTCACTCATCCGTTTTCAGGGAAAAAAAAGTCTCTGGGGATTCTGGATATATCCGGTTCCGGTTTTTCCGTCAAGGAAGACAGTGAGGCTGCTATGCTCATGCCGGGTATGATCCTTCCGGAAATCGAAATTCATCTGGCCAACAGCTTCAACGTGAAATGCAAAACCCAGGTTGTTCATCGAGCTATCCAGGATCAAGAGGACAGGGGAGGCGCTATGAAAATCGGGCTTGCGATATTGGATATGGATGTTGAAAGCCACGGCAAAATTTTAAGCCTTCTTCACCAGGCTAAAAACCCGAATTTATATTTGGACGGCCAGGTGAATGAAGACGATTTGTGGCGGTTCTTTTTTGAGACAGGCTTTATCTATCCCGGAAAATATAAATTCATTCGGGAAAACAAGGAAGACCTCAAAGCACTCTATAAAACAATTTATTCGGATTCTTCCAAAATTGCCAAGCATTTTATCTATCAGGATCAGGGTGAAATATTGGGGCATATGGCCATGATTCGGTTCTATCGAAAAACCTGGATGATTCAGCACCACGCTTCTGATAACAGATCATCCAACATAGCAGGCATTGATGTTTTGGATCAAATAGGGAGATTTATAAACGAATCAAGCAACCTGGTTTCCATGAATATGGATTTTGTCTTCTGTTATTACAGGTCAGACAACAAATTTCCAAACCAAGTATTCGGGGGGGCGGCAAGATATATTGCTGAACCAAAAATATGTTCTGAGAATTCTTTTTCATATTTTCATTACAAGAAAAAAGATGAAAAGCCTTCCCTTGAGCTTAAGGAGCCATGGCGATTATCAAGTACAGAACCTCAGGATTTAATCGAACTTAAAATATTCTACCAAGAGTTGACCAGTGGAATTATGATAGACGCTCTTGAACTAGTCCCGGAATCAATGGATTTGGGCGAACTGAAAGATGAATATAGCCATTTAGGGCTCAAAAGAGAGCGTCACCTTTTTTCACTTAGAAGAGAAAACCAATTAAAGGCGGTTTTCTCTATAAATAGTGCTGACATTGGGTTAAATTTCTCAGATATTACCAACAGTATACATGTTTTTATCATTGATTCAGAGGAACTTGAGGTGGAAATATTAGAAATCAGCTTGATGAAGCTGTCGACGTTTTTTAGTATTAAAGATATTCCCATCCTCATATATCCAGAAACCTATACGGAGAAGCATAATATTGCTGTGGAGAAAGTTTACAGGTTCTGGACAATGGATACCCGATATTTGGATTATTATTACACGTTCATGGGGAAGTTTTTCAGAAAACTAAATTCTATACAGGCAGCCGGTGTAAAAGGTCTATGATAAAAAGGGTGATAAATATTAAAGAAAAATAGAAACAAACCCATTAATGCCCTTAGCCGAAATGGGGTTTTTCCCCTCGGCAAGAGAATAATGGCGTGTATGTCAGACGCCTGGGGTTTTGAAAAAAGGACATGAATTCTTCGTAAAACTCATCATACCCGCCCGGGTATTCTATAAAATTAAAACCCAGTTGTTTGACTGCAATCTGAATTTTTTGGTTCCAATTAAAAATATCTACTTTGTCAGGCTCGCCATAAATCAAATGATGTGGCGCCATGGCCACATTTATGTTTTCATATTTTAAATCATAGAGATATGAATAAAGCTTTCTCCCTGCAAACGCATCAAAGTCCCCCTTAATTTGAATTGTATTTAAAAGGTTAAAAAGGGTTTTTTCTAAACGATCTGAGTGTCCATAATGGCATAGGCAGTTATGGTCCAGATCAATCAAGTGAAGAATTCCACCCGGTTTTAAAATCTTCGATACATGCTTAACAATTTCGAAATTTGAAGACCTGTAATACTCAAGCACAAATCTAATCCAAACGAAATCAAATTTTCCAAGATCCTCCAGTGCATTACGGATATCTCTTTGAATATAAACAATATTTTTATGCGGATAATTTTCTTTTGCGTAGTTTATTCTGTCAGCAGCAGAATCGATTCCAACAACTTCTCCTCCGGGTTGGACCAGTTGATTAAGAATAAAGGTTGTTTTACCCGATCCGAAACCCAAATCAGCTACTCGCATGCCTGGTTTTATTCCCGCCCACAAGGCTTGTTCTTGAGTAGTTTTATCGTCAGTTTTAACGTCTAAACGATATGTCTCATCGTCGCTCTCCATCAAATACTTTTGATTCCCCATTGCCAGTTCCATCTTTCATTTGAATAAGGGTTAAATGCCTTCTCTAAAAATATCTATTAACATCAAACGCATCAAAATAAATACTTTTTCTCCAATCCCTTTCGTTTGGCAAAATGAAAATTATCAGAATCCATGAAAGCTTTTTTATAGGATTGATTCAAGGCGTATGAAATGGCAGTTGTTGTCAGACTTTTTGTGGACGTTAGCGTAAAAAATGTTCTTTTTAATGTTTCCCAGAAACTAAAATAGGAATTTTTTAAATATGCGTAACCCTCATATATTTCTTCACTGGTCATTGAAAATGGAATAAAATTGATTCTTGAAAATCTGTAATTGTCCCAAGCTTCAGGGAAGATTTCCGGAATCATTCGGTTTTCTTTTATTAAGTCTTCCCTCACCCGCGTTCCAGGCAAAGGGGTCAATTTGCAGACTTGAAGGATATCAATACGCGATGTCTTGACAAAGTCCAAAGTGGTTTTAAATACGGATTTATCCTCTTCGTCTCCACCGACAACGAATGCTCCAAGAAAAAGTATTCCCGCTTTACGAATGTTGCTAATTAAATCGATATAACCATTTTGTTTAATAATTTGAAAATTAATGTTTTTATTATAAAATTTCAATGAATTAGGCAAGACAGATTCCATGCCGATAAACACAATTTTAAGCCCGGCTTTTGCGGCAAGTTTAAGTAGCGCTTGGTTTTGACCGAATTGTATTGAAGCTTGGGCGAAAAAAAGTTTATGGATTTTTTTTTCGATAATTCTATTGAATAAAGTATAAGCCCAGTCGAGATCTTCACGCCCATACCCTATGATGTTATCATCAGTGAACATTATTTTCTTTTGGGGAATCGTTTCAAGTTCCGCTATCACTGAATCGATGGGGCGTCTCCTATACCGCCTTCCGTTAAAAGCGGTTACTGAACAGAATGAACAATTCATTGGACATCCACGCGAAGTCTGTATGCTTCCCCATTCATAGTAAGGATTTTTCAGAATTTCCCTTCTTGGCATTGGAAGGTCCTTTAAATCAATCCATCCTCCTTCGTACCTCTTTTTCAGGGCGCTATTTTCAAAATCATTTAATATGGCAGGCCAGGTTGTTTCAGCTTCTCCGATAGCAACAACATCACAATAGTTCAAAGCTTCTTCAGGCATCATTGATACATGAATACCTCCCATAACCGTTGGTATACCTTTTGTTCTATAGATTTGGGATATAGCATAAGCTCGATTAACAGAAGCTGTATAAGCTGTTATGCCGACAATATCTGCATCTCGGTATTCAAACGGTTCAATGTTTTCGTCAATTACTTCAACTTGATAGTGTGATGGTGTAAGTGCCGCTAAATAGGGAAGATTCAAAGGGGGAAATGCGGTGGAGGACATATTTCCTAAACCTTTGGCGGAATTGGCCGGGTTGATAAGCAAAAGGCGAAACATATAATTCCTTTATGGTTGCAGTGCATCAAGATGAATTGGAATGAGAAAAAAGAAGAAAATCATTATTGGCAATCAAACCACATTAGCCAAGACCGTTTCTTATGGTTTTTCCCAACTGCTCTAGGCTGTAAGGTTTTCTCAAGTAGTGGATTGCCCCAAGCTTTTGGGCTTCTTTAACCCGGTCACTTTCAGAATACCCGCTCGTAATAATCGCTTTCTGATGTGGAGATATTTCAAGAATATTTTTATATGTGTCAAGGCCATCTATTCCATTTTCTAAAATCATATCCAAGACAATTAAATCTACTTTATTCCCTTTGATATATTTTATCGCTTCTTCTCCACTGGGAACAGAGTTTGTAATATATCCAAGTTTGGTTAGCATGCTTGAAGCAATAATTCTTTGTTCTTCGAGGTCATCCACAATGAGGATTTTTTCGCCTTTGCCTTTATAATCTTCGATTGAGGCATTATTTTCTGTTTTAAGGTCAATCTGGCGCGTCGTAGGAAAAAATAGACTGAAAGTGGTTCCTTTGCCTTGAACGCTTTTGACATCGATGAATGCATTGTGGTCTTTTATGGTTCCCCAAACAACAGCCATGCCAAGGCCTGTACCACTTCTTCCCATTTTCTTCTTTGTGAAGAATGGTTCAAATATTCTGTTTAAATCATGATGGGCGATTCCTATGCCATTGTCCTTTATGATGATCATAGCATACTCCCCTTTTTTAACCTGCTCATAAGCATTGAGATTTTTATCTACGTAATGATTTTCTGTTGAGATGATGATTTCCCCTTCATCGCCAATGGCTTCTGCAGCATTGATGACAAGGTTCATAATTGTTTTTTGAAGGTGTATGTTTGAACCCAGGATATTAAACAAATTACTTTGCAGGTTTGTTTGGACTTTTACATTTGGATATTGAAGTCTCAGGTTCTCGTGTTCAGGGCTATTCAAGTATTCGGTTACAATTTCATTTAAATTTAGTGAACTTCTAGCCACAACACCCCTGCGGGCTAACGTTAGCAAGTCTTGAACTATAGCTGAAGCTCTTTCCCCTGCTTTTTGAATGGTCGCAATTGGCTTTCTTAGCTTACTGTCTGAAGGTAAATCCAGAAGAATTAATTCGGGGTAACTAACGATTCCCGACAATATATTATTAAGGTCATGCGCAACACCACCGGCCAATGTTCCGATGGCCTCCATCTTTTCCGCCCGCTGAAGTCTCGCTTCCAGATCTTTTTTATCGATTTCAGCCTTTTTAAGCTCGGTAATGTCATTGCCAATAAGGAGTATTTCCTTTAGATATCCGGATTCATCAAATATGGGTTTATTCGTCCAAGTAATCCAGACTTTTTGACCGGTTTTTAGGGTTGTTTCATCTTCACTTATAATTTGCTTGTCCGGGTCTTTATTGAAGGATGAGATAAGCCCTTGGAAATTATCCTTTCCACCCATTTGCCCCTTTAAAAGAATTTCTTGATACGATGTACCAACTATTTCAACTTCAGAATACATAAAAAACTTTTGAGCGAATTCATTAAAGAAAGTAATATTTCCATGAATATCCAGCCTCATGATAATGCTGTTTGCATTTTCAACAAGATCCCGGTATTTTTTTTCGCTTTCTTCTATTTTTTTAAAAGATAGAGCGTTAATAATACTTATCGCCATTTGAGAAGCAACCCCCATAATCACACTCAAGTCGCTTTTCGTTAATGGTCTCTTTGATTTTACATTGTCAACGGTAAGGATACCTAAAGACTCTTTTTCATAAAAGATTGGAACGCAAATAATGGATTCTGCTCCCAACTCTTTTGCATATTGAGTGCTTTTGCGGGAAAGTTTGTTTTCAATTTCAGAAACACTATTTATTAAAAATGGCTCCTGATTTTTAAAAGCAAGCACAAAAGCGCCTTTTGATTCGTTGTTTTCAAGATTGAATTCTGTTTGCCTAAGCAGAATTTCCTTTTCCTTAATATACCCGTATCCCGCTTTGAATGTTAACTTGGTTTTGGTTTCATTCGTCAGTAATACCAAGCCACGATCAAAGTCCATGTGCATTTGCATGCTCTTCATTACTGCTTGTATCAATAGATCTATATCAAAGATGGATGCCGCTGCTTGTCCTATCTCTTGAATTAAAATTGCGTTATTATGCCTGATTGCCATCTCATCAAGCAGATCTTTTGCCAAACTACCCTGGGTTTCGGCCTTCTTTTGCAATTCGCCATTTTCTACATGCTTGGCACCTATGAAAAAAAATGAGGATAAAAGGGAAAACATGAAGCATAAAATGATTGAGTCTTTTGTTGGTAAAAAAGTGAACGATAGAACAGAAATTAAGCACGTTAGAATAAGAGAATAATTCTTAATTTTATTCCAAGCATAGGATTTGTTTTTTTCCCACGTAACAATATACCTGCAGCATTGGCCATTTTTATGGATACATTCGGTATGATTAATGTTTGCAAAAGATGAAGTAAACAGTTTGGCAACAGATTCAAATGAGCCAATACGATTGAGGCACTGGTATGGTTTTTCTACAACGCCCTTAAGGGGTATGGACACAATCTCGACCTGATTTGCTCCTCTTTTTTTGGCGCTTATGGTTACGGCCCGGCTGAAAACGGAGTAAACTTTACTAATTAGAAAGTAAAGAGAGGATAGGTTCAACAATCCAAGCATATAATATTTTGCTATTCCCAAGGCATCTGATGTTGCAAAAGCGTATCGGCCAGCCTCTCTTGCAACATCAGGATTATTTGTTTCTTTGGAAACAGCATCCTGGAATCGATCAACTTGGTTTTGAGAAAACCAGTGCGCTTGATCTTTTATTTCATCATCAGTCATCCCTGCATGTGCTATAATGGCATTTATATCAATTTCAGGGTAGGTTTTATTGAGGTACTCAATATAGATCTTTGTAATGCGGCTATTGTATATCGGCGTATCACTATCCATTGAACAACCTCACCAATGAATTGCCGACAAACCTTTGCATCTGATGCTCTATACTGTTTGAAAAATGAAAATAGGTTTCGATTCTCTGTACCTGCTTAATTTCATGAGGATAGTTCAATGTTAAATCATAATTACAAATTCCGGGAATGAAATTACCGTCGTTAATGATTTGCTAATCTATCGCACAGGTCCACCGCTCTTTGAGTGAATGCTCGAGCGTGCAGTAGTTTTTTTAGGTTTTGGAAAGATATTCATTGTTTTTTAAAAACGAACCATACAGAAAAAATGGTATTAAATCAAATATATTTATTGAAATGCATGATACTGTCTGTTTCCCATGAGGCATGCTCAGCTCAATCACGTTGGCTTGTTCATGAAATTTCAAAGAATCCGCTTGAAACCATATCAAATGTTGAAAATATTTCCCGAAAGGTGTTATATGAATTAAAGTTGTTACAATGAATTCCAATAAAGTTTACCATGGGGGAAAAATGGCAATTATTACGATTTCGAGACAATTCGGCGCAGGCGGATGGACATTGGGGGAAAAACTGCGAAACCGCCTGGGCTATGCATGCATTAACGAGGACATGATCAAAGAGGCGGCTTCAAAGCTTAACGTATCTGAAGATCAGATCAGCTCTTTTGAAAAAGACGGGGCTTCAAAACTCATGATGTTCATTGATAAAATGATCAACACCAGCTTCATAGACAGGCACATATCCGACAGGTACGGGTATGTGAACGAAAAAAGCTATGTTGACGTGGTTAGACAAATTATCATTGAACTCTATGAAAAAGGGAATACCATCATCATCGGAAGGGGATCTCAATTTGTTTTAAAAGATTATCCAGGCACCTTTCACTTTCTTCTGGTTCAGGAGCTGGAGTCAAGAATCAAATTCATGATGGAAAAATACGACCTTTCCCGGTCTGAAGCGGAAAAAACCATCAAGCAGAGGGATCAGATTCGCGAAAGATTTTTAGGTTTTTTTGCGGACAAGGAATATGCCGATAACCCACTGAATTACAATATGGTCTTTAATATGGGTCGTTTAAAATTGGAAGCCGTTGAAGAGATTATTGTGAATCTGGTAGAGCAATCGAAACCTCTATTAACGCCAAAAGGATAGGACCTCTTTCAGGACAGATGATTGCGGAAGCGGATAAAAAGCAGATTAACAGATGGAATGACAGGATGGACGTTGACACTATCCTGAGGCTTGTATCCTCGCCTGATAAAAGAAGTGAAGAACTTCAATCCTTCTGCCATCTCCTTTCCCGTTTGGCACCCCGTATCAAGGTTTCAACTCAGCAAGGTGAATCCGGTCCCGGATTCATGGAAATCGGTGGCAAATTAAGGGTCCAAGCCATACCCGAAGGAAAAGAACTGGAGCAGTTGCTGGAAGCCTTGGCTTTTTCGGTGAATTCCCCCAAGTTGTCCAACCGACTTAAAAGACTTTTGGATGATATTATCGTTCCGGCTGAGTTGAAATTATTTATTACGCCACAGTGTCCCCACTGTCCGCTTCTGTTTCGCCAGCTTCTTCCTGTTATATTTTCCGCCGGTTTTATCCGGTTAACTGTCATTGACGGTTTGATGTTTACTGAATTGGCGAAATTATATGGCGTTAAATCCGTCCCGAGCCTCTTTCTGGATGATGACTTTCAATGGAATGGCATGGTTGGAATGGAGGAATTGCTCATGGTCATGGCCAAGAGGGACCTGGAAACCCTGAGCCAAAATACCCTCACCAATCTGTTAAAAGAAGGCAAGGCAGCAATGATTGCCGAGATGATGTCCCGCCATGAAAAGCTTTCAGGGGCATTTCTCAAACTTCTGGCCCATGATAAATGGCCCATAAGACTGGGCGCCATGGTCGCCTTTGAAGAGATTATCAGAATTAACCCTGCTTTAGCCGTGGGTTCAATTTCCTCCCTTCTGGATGAGTTTTCCAGTGCCCAGGACCAAGCCAAGGGAGATATTCTGTATCTGTTGGGATTGATCGGGAGTCCTGCGGCTGAACCTTTTCTCGAAACCATAAAAAATGGCGGGTATAATGGTGATGTCATGGAGTCGGCCATGGAAGCCCTTGAGAGCATCCGGTTGAATTCATGAGGTCATCGGTCATTTTTCAAAGCAAACGGAGCGCAAAATATGGAATGCAGGCAAAGCGAGAATCTATCACATTGCAGTTGCAGCTATGAGCCGTGCAAAAAGAAAGGCATGTGTTGCGAATGTATTCAATATCACCTAAAAAGCCGCGAACTGCCGGGCTGCTGCTTCCCGCCGGAAGGAGAAAAAACCTTTGATAGAAGTTTTGAATATTTCGCCAGGCTGGTTACGTCAAAGAGGGTTTAGATGCAACTCCTGACCATTTCATGGATAATCTTGTGCCATTTCATGGTTGCTTATTTGGCATTGATTGTTTACTAAAACAATCCAATGATTATAAATAATGGGAAGGCAAATTAACGATATTATGACGCTTTTTTAAGGAGGAATTTCAATGTATTCAAAAACCGTAATGGATCATTTCAGAAGTCCGAGAAATGTGGGGGTTATAGAGGATGCTGATGGCGTGGGGGAAGTAGGCAATCCTCTGTGTGGTGACATGATGACCATTTATCTGAAAATAAATAATGATGTCATTGATGAAATAAAATTTCAGACCTTCGGCTGTGGGTCTGCAATTGCGGTTTCCAGTATGCTGACGGAGATTGCAAAAGGCAAAACCCTTGATGAGGCCAAAAAAATAACGAACAAGGATGTTGCCGAAGCTCTGGAAGGTCTTCCCAAAAATAAGCTCCATTGTTCCAATCTTGGTGCCGATGCCCTGCAGATGGCCATCAAGGATTTCGAAGCCCGAAAGTCCGGCAAAGCGCCTGTGGAGCTGAAACGAAAAGATCACCATGAGCATAGTAAAGGGGATAAATGTTACTGCCCGTACTGTGATGTGGAAATTCTGGACGATACCACTTTCTGTAAAGCCTGTCAGAGTGATTTAACGGAAGAACATTAATTTCTGAATTGCTGAAAAGGAAGATCCAATAATGAAAATTATTAATTTAGACCATATATCCTCGAAGCCGCTTATTCCTGAAGTGAAAAAGGCCATGATCGATGCCATTAATCAGGATTATGCCAACCCTTCGAGTCAACATAAAAAAGGAGAGGAAGCGGCTGAAGCTCTTGAAAAAGCAAGGGAATCCATCGCAGGGCTAATCCATGCAGAAAATGCCAAGGAGATTGTTTTTACATCCGGCGGAACAGAATCCGTGAACCAAGCCATCAAAGGGGCTGCATGGGCCAATGCGGAAAAAGGAAAGCATATTGTCACCACCAATATCGAGCACAATGCGGTGATCCGAAGCCTTCGAAGGTTGAAAAGCCAGGGCTTTAAAATTACATCGGTTTCCGTGGACTCAAAAGGCAGGGTCAATCCCAAAGAGGTCGCCGAGGCCATCACCGACGAAACGATCCTGGTATCGGTGATGCACAGCAACAATGAAACCGGCACCATTGAGCCCATCCAAGAGATTGCGGAAATCACCAAGCCCAAAAAGATCATTTTCCATACGGATGCCGTGGACTCTGTGGGTATTGTGCCCATGGATGTTCAGAAACTGGGAGTGGATCTCCTTAGCTTTGCTTCCAATACCTTTTACGGTCCAACAGGGGTGGGTGGGTTGTATGTTCGAAGGGGCACCATGATCTGGCCCCTTTTCGACGGAGGGGTTCAGGAAGGAAACAAAAGGGCGGGAACGGAAAACCTTTTGGGAATCATCGGTATGGGGGTGGCTGCCGATCATGCGAAAAAGAATATGGATTTGCGGCTTCAGCACCTTCTGAAATTAAAGAACAAGCTCGTTTCCGATCTGCCGAATTATATTGATGAATACATCATCAATACGCCCATGGAATACAGCCTCCCCAATGTGGTATCCCTTTCCGTAAAATATGTTGAAGGCGAAAGCGTCATGCTCATGATGGATGACGAGAACATTGCCATCTCAACCCGTTCGGCATGCGCCACAGGATCATTGCGAGCCTCCCATGTGCTTATGTCCATAGGGCTTGACCATGCAGACGCCCAAGGGACCCTTGTGATCTGCTACGGGGTGGATAATACCGAAGAGGATATTGCAACTTTCTTGAAAGCACTGAAAAACTCTGTGAAAACCCTCAGGGATATTTCGCCGCTCTACACCAAAACCCACTGAACCAAAATAATTCGGGGAAACAGGATGTGATTTTCATCCTGTTTCCCCGAAGCTTTCTTCTTTCCAGGTTAATACAAATTATTATCTAAATTAACAATATATTAGGCCAGACTATTTGATCTTAAGGTTTAAAGGCTTTTTGCAGCGAGTCGTCCACTACAGCCTCAAAACCCGTGATTCGGGCGATGATCTTTCTATTTTCGTCGAGGAAAGTGAAATTTCCTTTCATCTTATGGTCTGCTGCATGGGTAACTTCCAGCACAGCGGTTATCAGATCCTCCGGGAACTGTTCGGAATATTGGCGATAGCCCTGGCTGTAAACGGGGAGGGAGACGTTTCCAAGTTTTTCAAAGCACCATAAAGATGCCATCTGAAAGGCAGAGTCCATGACCAGGGGGTCTCCCACCCACTTGTTACGGATGGGGTTTTTCATCCATTGATTCGGTTTCGGGGCGGATTGAATTCTGGCAACCATCCCCTCATGGGTCAATGTCTCGATTTTTTTCATGCCCTGGAGCCCGTTGCCATGAAAGAGAATTTTTTCGTAGATTTCGTGAATGCTCCTGGAATAACCATTTGAACCCATGAATCCGGGCTCAATGAATTCAGGTGGATGAGGCAGAAAGTCGGACAAAATGGCTCTTGCCCTTGAATGCACCACTTCCTTTTCTTCCGGGATGCCGTTTCGAATTTCAACATCCACTTCATAGACACCATCGTTTCTTTGAACTTTTCCTGCAAGGATCCTGATCTTTTTCTTGTTCCCATTGATTCGGATTCCTTTTAACACCCGCATGTCGTCCAAACCCTGAAATACAAGCCCGGGGTTGCCGTGAAGCGCTCCATGACCGAACCATTCCGTCATGAGGGCGAAGGGAACCACGGGGACTCCCCCGAGAATATGGGATTTTAAAATCGGATATTCCTCGGTGTCGACTTCCCGCTGAAATGCCATGGAAAGTTTTGAATTAATTGCATGATAAGAAGCGGCTTGAATGGATTCACCATGGATTTTCAAAATAGGGTAGGCCTGTTTTGGAGGGACCATCATGCTTCCCAGAACCACTTCTACCGTGTTATCCAGGCCACCTTTCATTTCCGCCAGAAGGCTTTTCGACCCTTGATTTAAAGGAATCAGGTCAATGCCGTTTTTGGAAAATTCTTTTTTAAGGCCGGGTGTAACCATTCCGCCGTCCCAAGGTCCCCAGTTGACGGATATGACCCGGCAGTCTTTTCGATCCCCGGACTCTTTCCGGGCAATTTTATTCAGGGTTTCATTGGCCATGGCGTAATCCACTTGGCCAATGTTTCCCATTCTACCGGCCACGGAAGAAAAGAGAATGAGGTATTCAAGAGGGTCCTGTTTTGCTGCATTCAAAAGATTTAGAAGGCCAAAAACTTTGGTGTCAAAGACTTTTCTGAATTGTTCCGGAGTTTTCTCAGAAATAAGCCTGTCTTCCAGAACGCCGGCACCGTGAATGATCGCTGAAACAGGGCCGAATTTTTCATGGATTGTTTTTACGACTTCAAGAACTTTGTTCTCATCCAATAGATCCACGGAATAATAATGGGGTATTGACCCTGTGGATTCCATGATCTTCAGGTTGGTCGTGATTTCCCTGTTGGCCGCGTAAACTTTATACCTTTTTTCAACCTGCCCGGGGGAGGCCTGCTGATTCTCGAACTCATGGGCCAGGATGGCTTTCTTGATGTCCCTCTCATTTTCCAGATTCTTCAACCAGGCAGGTTCTTCAAAGGGCTCCGGGGATCTTCCCAGCAGCACCAGGCAAAGGGGGCATTCTTCTGCCAGGGCTTTTGCGGCTGCTGCCGTAATCCCTCTGGCGCCTCCGGTGACCACCACAACATCCTTTGGGGACAGCTTTAATTCTCCTTCAGGATAATCTGAGGAGAGAAGTTCAAGCTCATATCGGTGGTCCGGGTTCAGGCCGACTTCAACAGCGCCTTCAGGCTCAGAATTCAGTGCCTCATCCACGATGGCTTTGGCCATGTCCTTGGATGATTTCCAGTTGGAAGAAACATCCAAGGCCCGACAGACAACCTTCGGCCATTCCAGGGCGGCTGTTTTGGTGAGACCGGCCAAGGCTCCCATGAAGGGGTTGCTGATGCCCTGATTCTTGAACCCGAAAGAACCATCCAAAGATGAAATGGTTACAAAAAAAGTATGCCCTGCTTTTGCAGATTCAGTTAAATGGGGAGCGAAATTTTTCGCCATCATCAGGGCATATTCTAAAAAATCAGCATCTTGCCTGGGATTGGTAGAGATGGTTTCCACGGCAGGAATCATCAGCCCGGCGGCGTCGGAATAATCAACTTTTCCCAAATCGGTATCCAGGTGAATGAGGGCTGCATCAATTTTTCTATGGGTTAATTCATCCAAAAGATCATGACAAATTTGACCATTTGTTTCAAGGAGGTAAACCTTTTTACCGAAAGGAATGGATGATGATGTTTCTTGTTTTAACGGCTTGGATTCAAGGGATATGGTATGACGCCGGGCAAGATTCGACAGGTCGATATTTTGAATTCCATGGGCATCCTGGCCGACTTCCAAAGGGTCTTTTCCCGGGCTCGAGGCGAGCATTGTGGGTTGCGGTTTGTCGGCAGACGTCAGGTACTGGAGGATCTGGTTCAGGGTTTTAAGGGTTCCCATGACTTCCGGCTCCACTTGGGGAAGGCCGGGGAGTTTTTCTTCCAAGGTGGAGAGAATTTCCAC
>VMSV01000104.1 GCA_013791935.1 Desulfobacteraceae bacterium
ACATCTATCTTGACACCCGCCGTCTGCGTTAAGTGTCATGTTGTGCGTTTTTTGGAAAATAAACCCCTTGAATAAAGTTCGCGTATATGCGAACATATGACCATGCGAAAAATTAAATTGTATAAATTCGAAACGGGCAAAAGCCCTGTTAAAGAATATTTTGATTCGCTGACGAACATACAATTTGAAAAAATCGCCTTTGTTCTTGATATCATAGAGCAACACGATATTGTGCCTCGAAAGTTTTTCAAGAAACTTCAAAGCACCAATGATATCTGGGAAGTTAGGGTACAGCAAGGCAATAACATATTTCGGATATTGGGTTTTTTGGATGGGAAGGACCTTGTAATTTTGAATCATGGTTTCACCAAAAAATCTCAAAAGATACCTCAAAAGGAAATTGCCACTGCTGAAAAACGCAAACAAGATTATTATAACCGAAAGGCTAAAAAATGAGCGATTTCCAAAAATATAAAAAAAAGCGTACGAAACAAGATCCCAAATTCTGGTCAGGCTACGACGAACGCCTTGAGACTTTTAAACTTGGGCTCATGCTAAAGCAAGCTCGCCTTGAATCCGGTCTGACCCAAGAACAAATTGCAAAAAGTTTAAAAACGACAAAATCTGTTGTTTCTCGTATGGAAAATCATGCTACTGATATCCGTCTTTCAACGCTCGAAAAGTTTGCCGAAGCCGTGGGACGGAAAATAAATGTTTCTCTGTCGTAAAATTTGAACCAACGACTGATACATTCGGCCGTCTTTTCAACGCAAAACCCCCGGCATGAGAGGCGCGCGGCTTTTTGCGCGTCCTGCTTAATGCCGATGTTGGGCAATATATTCCCCTAAAACTGTCTTAGAAGATGTTCAATTTCAGGAATGAGACCTCTCCATCGGCCGGGAGTAAAGGCCAAGTGAAAAAAAAGTTATTTTTTTACTCGGGAGAGGTGTTTTTTCTCTTGACCCGCCCTTTAATGGGTGACCCCTTTACTTCATATCTTTTATGTAAGCCTTAAAATTGTAGCGGACATTACCGAATATAAATGTTTTGATTTCTATTAGTTGAACCTGCTCATCCTTTATAAATGGAACACCGATCGGCTTTTTGACTTCAACTACTTTTCCATTATCAAGCTCTACTATTAGGTATAGAACTTCACCTCGTTTATAAACCGGAACACCATTCAAGCCAGTAACAACTCCTGAAACTGTGACAGTTTCACCAGGTGAATATCGATAAATTAGAAACGCAGATATCAATAGTAATAAAGCACCTATCGCGCAGGAAGCCTTAAAAATGTTTTTCAATTTATCCTGGTGTTCTAACTTATCCAGTTGTCTTTTTGTATCTTCCTTCATACTCCACTACACACCCAACAAATAGAAATTTATCCATTGTCCCGCACAGAAAGGTCGGGTTCAATCCTATCTTATCCCGGAGTTGCCCGATCTTTTGTTTTTTATACCGGTTGGCCAGGAACCCGTAACTCCGGATCTTCATGAACCCGGACGGTAGAACAGGATTGGGGACAAGCCTTGATTTGTGATTTACTGCCTTAAATCACAAATCAAGGTTTGTCCCCAATATTTAACGGGAAATAAGTTTAGTGGATAATTGAAAAAATCATTTTCTGCAATTCTTCTGGACGATAAATAGATATAGTAGCCTCTTTGAAATCCTTAGCATTTCTTGTCACAATACCATGAACACCAGTCTGCTTTGCCGCTTCATGGAGTACAGCATCTTCAAAGTCATTAAACTTTGATTTGATTGCTTCAGTTAAAACAGATTGATTCACAGGTGCAACTTGGAAAATCGAAAGCAATTTGTTTATTTCCTGTTCTGCTTTCTTTTTACCTGCGATTTTGGAAGCGAGATAATAAATCGTTGTTACAGTAGTCGCACCAAGAAATCCTATCAGCTCTTTCTTCTCAACTCTTGATAGAAGCTTTGTCGCTATATTGGAGAACGGGTCACGATCTAGTAAAACGTCTAGCACTATATTTGTATCAAATAGTATTTTCACAAATATTTTTCCTCTAAATGCCTTTTATAATCAGGTTCATCTATTTGGGTTTTACCAAGAGATCCTTTTAGTGATTTGGCAATTGGGGAAAGCTCATCAATTTGTGTATCTATAGCACTATCTAACAACATGAAATAGTCTGCTACCATCTTAGAAACAGATTTTCCCTGAGTAGACGCATATTCTTTTGCTAAATCGACCAACTGTTTTTCCAGACGAAGAGTTAGTTTTGTTTGCATAGTATCACCTCATGTAAAATTTGACGTGCAATGTGGTTGAATTATATACGTCGTTTGAATAGTAGTCAAGCACTTCTGGAAAAAACATAAAATGGTGATACCTAATTTTGTAGCAGAACGAATAGAATTTTATCCATTGCCCCGCACAGAAAGGCCGGGCCAGATTGTTTATGAAAAAAGAATATTGGTTCTGGAACTAACCTGGTTCGGAGGCCGGCGGGATGATGGATAAAATCGTGTTGAACTGAGCCGCCGGACGTGAGTGTGAACTTATCAGCGGATATGGGGATTGTAAAGCAGATATTCGGGCTTCGGTAAGATTTTTACTGGGTATGGGCATGTATTGGGTTTGGTTTGTCAGCATCAAGTCAATAAAACCATCTAAAATAGTGTGTTAAAACAGGTTGATTTAATCAATGCTCCGGTCTTTTGGCGCAACTATCCTGTTGAGGTCCACGGGACCCCTTGAACAAGCCGGATTTTTAACAACCTGCCGGATCAGCCAAAGGCAAAAGCGGTCCGATTCTTATCTGTTTTCCGGGTGTTGGGGAACTCGGCAATCGGAAGCAGAGTTCCCTTTCTGCATACGGGGCAAAGCGTGATGTCCTTTCCCGTAAGATCCATCATTATCTCCGGGATGGTTCTGGCTACTCTTTCCGGAACGGCCGGGTTCAATCCCAGTTTTTCCCGGAGTTGCCCGATTTTTTCTTTTTTATACCGGTTGGGCAGAAGCCCGTAGCTCCGGATCTTCATAAACCCGGATGGAAGGATACGGGAGAGGGGGGGGGCAAACCTTGAGTGCGGCCGGGCAAGGTCGTAGTAGTCCAGCGGGTGAGACGCCCGCCCCGGAAGGCTGGCCAGCCACCGGGTAGCGAGTCCTTGGAGGCCCTATGGTAACATAGTGCTTTAGGCGTAGGACAGCGAGCAGACAGGCCGTAAACCGAAAGGCTGAAGGGATTGAGCCGCGAAATTGTCGCGACGGGAAGGACGACACTTTTCAAGGCGTGGAAGTCAACACGGACATCAGCGCTAAAGGCAAGTTGATGTCCGCTTCCCCGGGGTC
>VMSV01000260.1 GCA_013791935.1 Desulfobacteraceae bacterium
TCATTCATGCGTCCAGCCCAAAAGCCTTCATCCAAAAGGTTTGGGCCGAAACCAATCATACAAAACCCATTTCACCAAGAAGGAATGATTTATGTTACAAACCTTGCGCCAGAATGCCGGATCCTGGATTATCAAATTTTTGCTGCTTGCCATTGTGGTTGTCTTTATTTTCTGGGGGGTGGGTTCTTTCAAATCTTCCAATGAGGGCCGTGTGGCTTTGGTGAATGGCCAAACCATTACCTATGACGATTACAACAAAGCCTACGCCGTACAGATGGAAAACCTCAAATACCAGTTTGGCGACCAATTGGATGAACGGCTTCTGGAAATGCTCAATGTGAAATCCCAGGTCTTAAACGAATTGATCAACAACAAGCTTTTGGCCGAAGAAGCCCTTCGAATGAATTTTGACGTGTCACCACAAGAGCTTGTGGATTCCATACGCAAAATCCCCGCTTTTCAGGTTAAAGGCGTTTTTAACCCGGATCGTTATGCCATGATCTTGAATTCCATGAGAAGGTCCCCGGGGGAGTTTGAAGCCCTTCAGAAAGAAGCCCTTCTTATTGCGAAGCTTAGGTCTCTGATTGCGGACTCGGTTCATGTTTCCGAGGCGGAAGCCCTGGAAAGATTTCAGTACCAGGATGCTTCGGTGGATATTGAGTATGTTCTGTTCGAGCCATTGGTCTACAAGGATATTACACCCAAGGATGAAGAAGTTAAGGCCTATTTTGAGGAGAACAAGGAATCCTACACCACGGAGCCTCTGGTCATGGCCCGGTATTTCAGATTCAGTCCCGATGAATACCGTTCCAAAGTGAGCATTGATGATGAGCAGGTGAATGAATATTATCTGGAACACAAAGAGTCCTTTTTAGATCCCAAAACCGTGGAAGCCAGGCATATTCTGATCAGCGTTCCCAGGGATGCGGAACCAGCCGTTGTGGAAGCAAAACGGCTCCAGGCTGAAAAAATCATGAACATGGCCAAAGAGGGAAAGGATTTTGCCGAGCTGGCCAAAAAGCATTCTGATGATCCCGGAAAAGAGAATGGCGGATTCCTGGGCGCCTTCAGAAAAGAACAAATGGTTCAACCGTTTTCAGAAGCGGCGTTCTCCCTGAACGCCGGAGAGATCAGCGCACCGGTTCAGACCCAGTTCGGGTGGCATATTATCAAGGTGGAAAAGGTCAACGAGGAAAAGCAGAAAACCGTGGAAGAGGCGGCGGACTCCATTCGGCAAACCCTGGCCTCCAACGAGGCGGAAACCCTTGCCTATAACGAGGCGGAAAGCCTTTATGACGCTTCTTTTGACAATGATGATCTGAAAAACCTGGGGGATTCAAAATCCGTCAAGTTGTGGGAAACGGAATTTTTTACCAGGCAGGGCCCCGGGAATATTTCCGAACCCGTAAAATTCGGCACCGTTGCTTTCAACCTGGAAAACAATGAAATCAGCCAGATTGAAACCATTGGCTCGGATTTTTTCATCATTCAAGTGATGGACAAAAAGCCTTCGGCAATCCCACCCTTTGACGAGGTCAAGGAAAAGGTCCGAGCCGGCTTGATCCGGGAGCTTCAGACCCAAAAGGCAAAAACGGATGCCGAGGCCTTTGTGGCGGAACTAAAAGGAAAAACCGGGTCTGAAAAAACCGATAAACAAGAGCCGTTGTTCAATGCCACCGGTTATTTCAAGAGGAATCAAGCCATTCCTTCCATTGGTAATGAAAAAGAAATCTCTGATGCAGCTTTTATGCTGACCTCCGACAAACCCCTTTGCGAGAAAGCCTTGAAAGGAGCCAAGGGGTATTATGTCATTCAGTTTAAGGAAAGAAAAATTCCGGATATGAGTGCCTTTGAGCTGGAAAAAAAGGACATGAATAAGAACCTTCTCCGGGAAAAACAGATGGAAACCCTTAATGCCCTGGTTGAGAACTTGAGGAAAAAGGCCGATATTTCAATCAAAGAAGGTTTTAATTAAGCATGTCAAAAGACAGCGTAAAACCATACCGGAGAATTGCTGATACCAAAAGGTGCCCGTATTGCAGCACACCCATTCCCAGAAACGCGGAGCAATGCTTTGCCTGTAAGGGGAAAGTGGGTGAAATGGGGAAATACGGGCTGGCGAAAAAACCTTTTGACTGGAAGGCCTACCTTCTCTGCCTGATATCTGTTGTGGCCTTGGGGGTGTATATGTGGTGGGCCTTCTTCAGAAAATAATTCCATCCCTCATTCAATCGCTGCCTTTGCCGACCTCTCCGGTATCCCCATGAGCTTCACCGGGCGATCATGGCCCGCATCATGTCCCCGGCGTTTTCTGCATGGTCGGCAATGGTTCCGATGATCTCGGCCAGCCGTACAATATAAAACAGGGAGGCGGGGTCCATATTCATGGAAAAGGCCTTCCTCTTTATCTTGTCTTCCAGAACATCCGCTTCATGCTCCTGATTCCGGAGGTTTCGAATGATTTCCTTCACCAGGTCCCTTTGTTTCTCCGAATAGGTTTTAAAATAGATCTTGGCTTCGGAGACCATCCGGTTAAGCTCTTCAATGGGATCTACCACCGCATCGGTTAGAAGGAAAAAGTCTTTTTCAAGCGCTTCAGGGATGGAGGACTCGGGCCTGAAGGACAGCCAGTCCAGCGTATCTTCCACGGCATCCAATACGGAATCCTGCTCTCTGAGATACATGAAAAGCTGAAATTTATGAACCGGCATGCGAATCCCCTTGGGCAGATGGCCACGGATGCGGCGTTTGATGGCATCCGCCTCGTTTTCCAGTCGAATCACCTCGCTTCGGAGGTGATCAAACCGTTCACATCGTTTTGAGGAGTGGCATTCTATGGCTTCCTGAAAAGCCCAGGCGCATTCTTTCACCTTCTGGGCATGCTGCTGAATGCCTTCAAAAGGGGAGGTTTCGAAAAAGGATAATAGTCTCAAGGGAACTCCTTCAATGGGTCATGGTATGTCAAAAATTCATCAATCAGGACCCGTTTACCATTTTGAAGAATTTGCTGCAACCAAAAATCAAAACCGTCTGAAACCCGAAGATCCCAGAAATTGTTTTTCAAGAAGGTCGTCGGGAATATCGCTTAAAAACCGGGAAGGATTGCTGAATATCATTCTCAGGTTCCGATCGTAAAAATTTCGCGGATAAACAAAAAACAGATTTTCCCGGGCCCGGGTGGCGGCCACATAGAGAAGCCTTCTTTCCTCTTCCAGCGCATCCTCGTTTTCTATGGCATGGATGGAAGGGAACCTGCCATCCAGAACCCAGATAACGAAGACGGTATGCCATTCAAGCCCCTTGGCGGAATGAATGGTGGAAAGGGTGAGCCGCCTGGCGGATTCCGAGGATATTTCCATGGAATTGCCGGAGCTGGTGTTGGGGGGTTCCAGGGTCATGTCCGTGAGAAACTCCCTGGGATCTTCATACCGTTCCATGATGACCAGAAGCTGTTCCAGGTCCTTCTGCCGTTTGGGCCAGTCATCAAATCGGCTTTTTAGAATCGGCATGTAATAGTTGAGCGCGATCTCCCCCATGTCAAAAACCGACAGCTTGTCCTTTTCAAAGGAGGCGTACAACCCTCGGAGGGTTTCCAGGGGTTTTGCCAACTTGGCAGGGAAGATATCCTTCAGAATGCCTTTGTATCCCAGGTTTTCCTTGTCCAGGGTTTCAAAGATCATCTGGGCTTTTTTGGGACCGATGCTGTCCACCAGGGCCAGAATCCGGTACCAGCTCAGACGGTCCCGGGGATGGAAAAGAACCTTCAGGTGGGCCAGAAGATCTTTGATATGGGCGGATTCCACAAACTTGAATCCCCCCACTTTGTTGAAGGAGAATCCCTTCCGGTTCAATTCCAGTTCAAGGTCAAAGGAGTGAAAGCCCGCCCGGAAGAGAACGGCCACGTCACGGGGGTTGATTCCGTTCAACATGAGTTCATTGATTTTGTTCACCACAAAGAGGGATTGCGCTTTTTCATCTCCGGTACTGACCAGAACCGGGGGGTTCCCGGCGAGTTTTTTTGTAAAAAGCTTTTTGGTAAATTTCTCCGCAGCCTGGTCGATGATGTTGTTGGTTAAGGTGAGAATCGGCTGAACGCTTCGAAAGTTTTCTTCGAGCCGGATCATTTTTGTGTCCGGAAAAAGATTGGGGAAATCCATGATGTTTCTGAAATTCGCTCCCCTGAAGGAGTAGATGCTTTGGGCGTCATCTCCCACGACCATGACATTCCGATTCGCGCTCGCCAGAAGGCGGAGAATTTCAGCCTGGATTTTGTTGGTATCCTGGTATTCATCCACCATGATGTATTGAAAGGAAGAGGAGATCCTTTCCCGGATTTCAGGATACTCGGTGAGAAGATTCCTCAACTTCACCAACAGATCATCATAGTCCAGAAACCCGTGAAGCGTTTTCCGCTTGGCGTATTCCCGGTGAACGGCTGCTATATCCTGGACCTCGGATGAAAAATGGGTATATTCATTGCAGACGATTTCTTCCACGGGAAGGACTTTGTTGACCGCCCGACTGAACATGCTCATGAGGGTTTTTTTGGCGGGGAAGCTTCTTTCTTTACCGGCGAGATCCAACTCTTTTCGAATCAGGCCCACCAAGTCTTCCGCATCGGACTCGTCGATGATGGCAAACCCACCGGGGAATCCAATGTAAGTCGAATATTTTCTCAAGACGGAATTGGCAAAGGAATGAAAGGTGCCGCCGGATACTTTTTCGCACCGGTCATCCAGCAGTTCCGATGCCCGCCGGACCATCTCCGTGGAAGCCTTTCGGGTGAAGGTGAGCAACAGAATGGACCGGGGTGGAACCCCTTCCTGAACCAGGGCCGCCACCCGATGGGTAAGGGTCCGTGTTTTACCGCTTCCCGCCCCTGCGATGACCAAAAGAGATCCTTCCCGAAACAGTACTGCTTCGCGCTGGGGGTCGTTCAGGGAGTCTTCAAATAAAAACTTCTTCATAAAACCACCTTTTTTTTCGTAGTCTTTTCATAGGATGTTTTTTTTGTCAACCCATCAATTCTAACGTTTCAAGCCTGTTCACGTTTGATTTTCGTGTTCTTCTTGAACTTCCATGAAATTAATTTCACTTCAAATACTTTTATATTGGCTTGACATTTAAATTGTGTTATATTACCTACAAAACTAATAGGTTGTAAATTTAACCCCCAATAAAAGGAGAAAAGCGAATGGGAAAGATTCAAAATGAATTGAAGACGATATTAAAATCGCTTGAGAGCATGAGTAAAAAAGTAGAAAAACTTCTTGGACAGACGGACCCGGTCAAAGCAGCAGCACCGGCAAAGAAAGCCGCTGCAAAGAAACCCGCCGCCAAAAAGCCTGCGGCAAAGAAAGCCGTTGCCAAAAAGCCTGCGGCAAAGAAAGCCGTTGCTAAAAAGCCTGCGGCTGCCAAAAAAGAAACCGTTAAAGTAAGTGCTGCTAAAGTAAGTGCTGCGGCCGGCACTGTGATCGACACCGTGTTAAATGCAGTGAAAAGTAGTAAGGCCGGGATCAAGATCGCCGAGCTTAAAACAAAAACCGGAATCGGCGGCCGTCAGCTCAGTAATGCGCTCTACAAATTGACCAAACGTAATTTGATCAAAACCACCGACCGTGGGATTTATACAGCTGTATAAAATGTTTTCGGGAATTCAATGGTCACGAATGGTCGGTGCCGTTGGGTTTTCATTAAACAATAGATGAGACGGCATTTTAAAAAACCTTTTGGCTTACCCTGCGATTATTCGTAAACCAAAAGGTTTTTTATTGTAAAACCGTCCGAAGAGATCAGGCAGGACAGATTCGTTCATTCGGGAGCTATTGCATGCATTCGTTTAAAAAATCGCAGATCGAAACAAAGAGACTTCAAACGAAAGTGTTTTCCAGAACCCCTTTGATTCCAGGGGGCCGGCAGGTGCTTGGCAGCTTGCTTTTTCTTTTCATTGTACTCTTCCTCTCGACCCCGGCGGTCTGTTCCACGGAAAAAGTGCCGGAGTCCCCGGTTTTATGGCCCCATGAGCAAAGTGACCTTGCACCGGATCCACAAGTTCTGTTCGGGCGGCTTGAAAATGGGTTCCGATACGTCCTGTTGGAAAACCGGGTTCCTGAACATCGCGTCAGTGCTCATTTGAGTATTCAGGCCGGATCCGTTTACGAAGAAGATCACCAGCAGGGCATGGCCCATTTTCTGGAACACATGGCGTTTTCCGGTTCCACCCATTTTGCACCCGGAGAACTGGTGAAATATTTTCAAAATATCGGCATGCAGTTCGGCCATGACGCAAACGCCAGAACCGGGTTTTATGACACGGTTTACGATCTTCTGTTGCCAGGTGGTGAGGCCTCACAATTGGAAGAAGGGCTTCTGGTTTTGAAAGATTACGCGGAAGGGGCTCTGCTTCTTCCCGAGCAGATTGAAAGGGAAAGAAAAGTGGTTCTGGCGGAGATGATGACCCGGGATTCCGCCTCCTATCGCACCTTTGTATCGGCCATTCGGTTTGAACTTCCCGGCATGCGAATCACGGAAAGAATGCCCATCGGCAAGGAAGAAGTCCTTCGGACCATGGACCGGTCGGCCATCAAAACCTTTTATGACGCCTGGTATTGCCCCGGGAATATGATTCTCATTCTGGTGGGGGACTTCCATTCCAAGGATGCGGTCCAAACCATTGAAAAATATTTTGCCGGCATGGTCCCAAGAGCCAAACCCGGTGTGATTCCGCAACCCGGTTCTTTCTCCCATAAAGGCATTAAAGCCTTCCATCATTATGAAAAAGAAGAGGGCAACACCACCGTGAGCCTGGAGGTGGCAAGATCCTGGAAACCGGCCCCGGATTCTTTTGCGTTCAACCGGGAGCAGATGATTCAGAATCTGGCCAACAGGATCATTCAATACCGCTTGGATGAGCAGGTGCGCAAAGCGGACGCCCCCTTTTCCGAAGTATCCATCTCCTCGGGGATTTACCATCAAGTGGCAAGCTACGGGGAGATTTCAGCGGACTGTCATCCGGAAGATTGGGACAAAGCCCTGGCCGCTTTGGAGCAGGTTCTCCGCCAGGCCCTGGAATTCGGGTTTACCCCCAAGGAGTTGGAAAGGGCTAAAAAGGAACGTCTTTCCGAATTCGATAACGACGTGAAAAACATCTCCGGCCGGGATAGTCAGCATCTGGCTCGAAAGATCAACGGAAGCATCACCGGGAACCGGGTTTTTCAGTCCCCGGTTCAGAGAAAAGATCTGTTTGCGCAGGTGGTTTCACTACTCACTGCCCGGGACCTGGAAGTCTCCTTGAAAAAAACATGGGCCCCGGATCACCGGCTCATCCTGGTCACGGGCAATGCCCTTCCGGGGGAAATAAGGGACAGGGCTGAAGAAAAAATTCGAAACGCCTATGCCAAGAGTACTGCCGTGACCGTGATCCCGCCTGAAGATTCCAAAGCTGTGGTTTTCCCCTATCTTCCGGAGCCATCTGAAAAAGGGTTGATTGTCCGGAAAAGCCATGATCCTGCATCGGGTATTCTTCAGATCGATTTTGAGAACCAGGTTCGGCTGAATATGAAAAACACGGATTTTAAACCCAACGAGGTCCTCATCTCCCTTTCCTTCGGTAGAGGAAGATTTTCCGAACCAGCAGATCAATCGGGTCTTAGCGCACTCAGTGCTGAGGTGATCAATGAAAGCGGTCTGGGGCCGTTGAGCTTTGAAGACCTGAAAAAAGCATTGGCCGGAAAGAAAACCGAGGTTTCCTTTCGAGTTGCGGAAGACTGTTTTGTTTTTGACGTGTTGACGGTTCCGGATGAAATCGACCTTGCCTTTGAACTGTTGCGCACCCATGTTCTGGACCAGGCCTTTGAAGAAGGAGCCTATGGCCTTGCGGTGAAAAGGCAGCATCAGCAGTACGGGATGCTGGACCACTCTGTTGAAGGGGCCACGGAGCTCTATGGAAGGCGGTTTTTTGCAGGTGGGGACACGAGATTCGGGCTTCCATCCAAGGAGGAATTTGACAGGCTGACCCTTTCTCATGTGAAGGATTGGATCTCCCCGGATCTTATCCGGTCCCCCCTGGAAGTTTCCGTGGTGGGAAATTTTGACACGGAAGCCGTTATTCAGGCAGCGTCCAAGCGATTGGGAACTCTTCCCGAAAAACAGGGTTTTGTGCCAGGGGTGGAAAGGCCCGATCCTGTATTTGCATCCGGAAAAACCCGGAAGGTTTCGGTGGATACGGAAATTTCAAAAGCCATGGTGGTCATAAACTATCCTACGGCGGATCTGTGGGATATCAAAAAGACCCGAAGGCTGTCCATTCTGGCCGAGATATTTTCAGAAAAGATCAGGCAGGAGATTCGCGAAAAACTGGGAGTTGCCTACTCTCCGAATGTCATGAGCAGACCCTCCAGGGTTTACAAAAATTACGGCACCCTGAGGGTCACCATAGAAACAGATCCCGCCAATGTGGACCAGGTTCTGAAAGAAGTAAGGAAAATAGCCAAAGACCTGGCCGAAAAAGGGGTGAGTCCTGAAGACTTGAAACGGGCATTGGATCCCATAGCGACCCTGCTGAAAGACATGAAAAGGGAAAACGGGTATTGGCTCAAAACCGTTCTCATGGGCTTGCAACGTCATCCCGAGCAGATGGCCTGGAGCGGGGATATCCTTGAGGATTACGCCGCTATCACGCCGGAGGAGATTGGGTTTTTGGCCAAACAATTTCTGGACAACGGAAAAGCAGGGATTTTTATCGCCCAGCCTAACGCCCGGTGAGCTTTATTTTGTAATTCATTCCATCATTTCTTTTCAAACAGGTCTTCCACCCGGGGGATGAACCGTTTGTATTTCCACTGGGGAACCTTACACATCCATTGGTCCATGTTCTTATGGAGGGGATCCTTCGCATCCAGGCTTGCCGGGCCGGGTTCAGGCGGAAACGCAAGGACCTTTGCCTGAATTACATATTTCTCTTCCCCGCCTTCGAGAATTTTTCCGGGGGAGACCCGAATGACGGTTTGGTCGTAAAGATGATATTCAAAACCATGGGTAAAGCTCATCAAAGAGAGATCCAGGTCTTCTGAAGCTCCGAAAACACCCGTGATGCCAAGGGGAGACAGGGGCGTCAGCAGATCATCCAGTTTGGACTGGTCCAGCTTCATCCCGGCATCCTGTCCGACCAGCGTCGGCCATTGATTTTTTTCAGGCCGGATCAGGGCATAAACCGGAGACCCGTCCGTCGCGAAGCAAAAAATCTTTTCAATATCTTCCGCCTTGATGTCCAGAAGATTTTTTCTGATCCAGTCAAAAGATGTGGTTCCCAAAGCATCAAACTTTTGGTCCACCAGATGGATGACGGGGTCTTGATCCATCATGAGGTAATGGCCACCGGCCCCTGCCGTGACTTCCCGTGTTTTTCCAAGAATCAGCCGAAGGAAAAGAGTGTCCTCATCATCCCGAAGTTCGATTTCAACCCCTTGGCTATCTTTGGCCACCCCTTGGTCTTCCGGAGACGCCAGTCCGAGGCGCAAAATGGCGTCCCTGGAAGCCTCAAAACGCCGGCCGGTCTTTGCGTCCACAAGTTTTGTGATCAAAGCGGTAATTAACGGAAAGTCGGCCGGATAGTCAAACTGCTCTTCCACCACCCAGAGGGATTGCTTTTTCTTCAGGTGGATGGTTTCGCCAACACTCTTGATGGTGATTCCGGCCAGTTTTTCAAGGGGCAGGTTTTCAAAAAGTCTTTCCCCCATGTCCCCGGTGGTTTTGACGGGCGCGTTTTGTTCCATGGCAAAATAGGCGGCCAGGGCCAGCGCACCAAGAAGGATTAAAAGGATGACAATGGTTTTCAGCTTCATGATTTCCTCCCGGTTAAATCAAACCGGTTCTTTGTTTTTGTGGGCCGCAGCCCGGTTTCTCTTATAGACGGCATAACCGATTCCAAGAATACTGATGAGAAGAGGCATCATGAAGATGTTTGCCAGCTTGACCTTCATACCCAGGCGGTCGATGTCCGCCCTTAAATTCCTTCGAACCTCCTTGAGCTTTTTATGGATGGCCAGCTTTTCCTTCTTAAAGTTCTGAAGCTCTTTTTCCTGATCGGGACTGACGATGAATTTCTGGGAAGCGTCTTTCAGTTTTTCAAGTTTTTCAAGTTTGGCCGTGGATTCCTCCATTTTTTTCATCAAGCCCTGTTCCTGGGCCAACCAACGCACCTGGGCCTTTTTCTCCAGGTCCACCACTTTCACAAACGGTCGTTCAAATTTTCCCCTGGAGCGGATGTTCACAAGTTCCTCGTTCCCCGTGAGAATTTCACAGGTATTCAGAATGAAGTTCAGGTTGTCGTTGTAAGGCTCGGAAACCGACTGCCCCAGATAGACCTTATGTTCAACGTAATTGATATCACTGATCATGTCCGCGTCCGCCACGATGAGAACACTGGAAGGCTTGATGCCTTTGGCCAAATGAGGTTTTCCCCACCCTTTGGCTACGCTTGGGTTGGCCGGCGGCCCTTTCGGGAAAGCGGATTCAAACACGCCTGAGAGCAGCACTGCCAGGTCTTGTTTCTTTTCAGAGGCCTTGAAGTTGCGCCGGACATCCGCAGGCCCGAACCGAACGGAATTGCGGTTGATGGCCTGGGATTGTAGGCTGGATTGAATCAAGGGCTCATATTGCAGACCCGTGTCTTTTTCCTTTTGGATGACCCCGCTGATGGAAAACAGCATGGTTTCGAGGTTTGCGGAAATCACGTTGCCGGGATTGAAGGCTGAGGATTCCAGGGACAACCAGAAGGGATTCTCCACCACCTGGTTGCTTCGGTCCATATACCGCGTGGCAAAGCCGAAATCCACCAGGGCCTGCTGACTGTCCATTTTAACGCCCCAGGCCGAAAACAGTGCATCCGGCGCATACCATTTGGCGAAATCCGGCACATCCATCTGAATCATGGAAAAGGGATCGGCAAATACGATGAGCTTTCCGCCGTTTAAAACAAACTGATCCACGGCATACAGGAGTGTTTCGCTCATGTTTTTGGTAAATACGAGAAAGAGAAGATCCAGGTCCTCATCAAAAGTGGTTGCCGCCATATTGATTTCTGTGATTTCGTAGGTTTTTTCCAGGGCCGTGATAAAATACCAAGGGGGTTTTTCAGGCGGGGCCTCGGGCATGAGCGCCGGCGGCGGCGGGTTTCCGTAAATGTCCATAAAGCTTAAAATGCCGATTTTGGGCTTTATGGGGGTGATGACCTTGGTGATGGCATGGGAGATATCATACTCCATGTGTTTTTCCTTGGTGGGGTCCATGAATTCCAGGGTCTCTTCCCGGTCTTCGGAAATCACCACCAGACCGAAATACAGGGTGTCGCCATTGGGCAGATCCACACCCTTGATGCCGTATTGTTTGGCCCATTCCTCCTCTTCGGAATCCGGGCCGGGGTTGTATATTTCCAGTTTGATTTTGCCCTTTCCCGCCAGATCGTATTCCCTTAAAAAATCCAGCATTCTGGGGGCAAAGTCTTTAATGGGCACCGGAATGTTTTCAATTCCTTTGGTGTAGAAAACCTTGATGGAAACCTCTCCCGGAATTTCAGAGAGGATTTTTCGGGTTGCATCTGAAACCGAGTAGAGTTTTTCCTCGGTGAGGTCCCATTTGAGGTTCAACCCGGAAAAAAGCACATTGACCAGAATAATAATAAGGAAGACCACCGGCAGGCCGACGGCTGAGAACAGGGTCTTGCTGATGTCGGTTTTCATTTCAGCCATGTTGTTTTGCCTCCAATCAGGATGTCCTGCGATTTTGAATAATGAGCCCGGTTACAAAAAGAAAAAAGACCATCACGGAAAGAAAGTAAACCAGATCCCGAAGGTCGATGACCCCCCGTTCCATGGAATAGAAATGGCTCAGGAAACTGAACTGGGAAACCAGGTTCGTGAGCCACAGGGGTGCAAGGCCGTAAAGAGCATCCAGCACCGGCGGGAATCCGGCCAGAATCAGAAACAGGCTGATCACCACGGAAAGGATGAAGCTGATCACCTGGCTTTTGGTCATGGAGGAGGTCATGATGCCCACACTGAGGAAAGAACCGGACAGAAGAAAACTTCCCAAATAGCCGCAGGCTGCCACCCCGGGGTCGGGACCCCCCAGATAGGCAACAGTGAAAAGGATGGGAAGGGTCAGGGCCAGACAGATGCCGATGAAGAACCATGCGGCAAGGAATTTCCCCAGCACCGCCTCCATCACAGTCACCGGCAGGGTGAGGATGAGTTCAATGGTGCCCAGCCTTCGATCCTCGGCCCATAGCCGCATGGCTACGGAAGGGATGAGAAACAGATAGACCCAGGGGTGCCAGTCGAAAAAAACACGGAGGTCGGCTGTGTTGCTTTCGAAGAATCCGCTGATGTTGAAGGTGAGAAACCCCAGCAGAAGAAGAAAGATGATGATGAACACATAGGCCACGGGGGATTCAAAGTAAGCGGCCAGCTCCCTTTTGAAAATAGTTTTGGTGTTTCGGATGGATTCTCTGGTTCTCATGGGGTCCCTTTTTCTGCTTCATCATTCAGGGTGATTCTGCGAAAGACTTCGGCAAGGTTTCCTTCTTCCACAAAGACCGTGGAAACCTCAAAGCCTTCCTGGCGCAGGTGCGATATGATGCGGTCCACAATGGGGGTATTCGGATCAAACGGGAAGATTCGAACCTCCACGGAATTTTCTGTTTGGGTCTTGAGCACAGCGGACTGGACCCCGTCAATGCGTCGGACCCTGGCGAGCAGGGCCTTGGGCGTTGTGGTTAAAACCGTCAGGGATACGGCCCCGTGAAGGGAAGAGCTTTTTTTGAGGTTGGCCGGGGTGTCGTCGGCCACCAGGCGTCCTCCGGCAATGATGATGATCCGGGTACACACCGCCTCCACCTCATCCAGAATATGGGTGGAGAGAAGAATGGCCTTTCTTTGACTCATCTCCACGATCATCTGCCTCACTTCATGTTTTTGATTGGGGTCCAGGCCATCGGTGGGTTCATCAAAGATGAGGTATTCAGGGTCGTGAAGAATGCTCTGGGCAAAACAGACCCTTTGGCGGTAGCCTTTGGACAGGGTGCCGATGGATTGATACCGCACTTTCTTGAGAAAACACCGTTCAAGGGTTTCATCCACTTTGGATGTTGCAGCGGCGCTGGCGAACCCCCGGACTTCGGCGCAGAAACGAAGATAGGCGAATACGGTCATTTCCGGGTAAACCGGGGCATTTTCCGGAAGATACCCGATTTTTTCCCGGGCCGAGAGGGAGGCCTTGGTGATATCACAACCCCCGACCACGGCCGTTCCACCGGAAGGCGGAATAAATCCGGTAATCATTCGCATGGAGGTGGATTTGCCTGCGCCGTTGGGGCCTAAGAATCCAAGAATTTCTCCTTTTTGGACGGTGAATGAAATATCGTCAACCGCCTGAATCCTGCCAAAATTCTTTGATAAATTTATCACTTCGATCATATTGTTCAATCACTCCATAGTATCAAAATGTTCTTGGACCGTCATTTCAATCGGAAAGTGTGAAGACTACATTCGGGCATGCCCTGTTGACATTGAAAAAACGGTGTGGCGAGGCCGGGGTTTGTTCAAGGAATTATCAAATATATTACCCATCTGCCGGTATTTTTACGAAAATTGTGGGCTACTTTAATGACCCGCAAAAGGATTGTCAAGAAAAGCTTTGTTTTTATCCCGGGTAACCGCTTTTAGAAAGGATTGGATATCTTAAGATTTTAGGGATTTGTTTTCATGAAAGCCGCTCCTTTCCGCTCAATCCATCGTTTTTGAATCCAATGCGATTCCCCGATTTTGAGAACAAGTATCAGTTGCTCCCGGGCAAAGGTTTTGATAAGAAGAGGTCAATTTTCTATTAAAGGATAAACAATGAATAAAAAAGCAAATTCAACAAACCCCCTTGCCGGGGCATGGTCTTTTTTCACCTCGATAAAACTCACGGTGGTGATCCTTCTCTGCCTTGCGGCCGGGTCTGCCGTGGGAACCCTCATTGAGCAGAACCAGAATCCTGAACACTATATAAAGGTATATGGTCAATTCTGGTATTCCCTGTTTTATATTCTGGACCTTTTCGACATGTACCATTCCTCGTGGTTTCGCTTGCTCATGGGGGGGTTGTGCGTCAATATCATCGCCTGTTCCATTCACCGCCTTTCAGCAGGATGGAAAGTCATTTTTCCCAAAAAACCCGTGCTGAATCCCGAGCGAATCAAGTCCGGATCAACCCCTGTCACCTTCACCGTGAAAAAATCCATGGAAGAGGCCACGGACCTGATCCTTCCTCTGATTCAAAAAGCTTACGGGTTTCATCAGGTTCAAAAAAAAGCCGGGGCCGTCACCATCACCGCGGAAAAGAATCGATGGTCCCGAATCGGGGTGTATGTGGTCCACCTTTCGGTGATTCTTCTGGTGGTCGGGGGTCTTGCAGGGTCCTTTCTGGGGTTTGAAGGATATGTGAACATCCCTGAAGGAGAAAGCACAGACCATGTCCAGCTCCGGAACTCGGAATCCATTCTGCCCTTACCCTTTGAAATCCGGTGCGACGATTTTGAGGTGAGTTTTTATGCCTCGGGAGCCCCCAAGGAATTTAAAAGCAGACTGGTGATCGTAGAAAACGGAAAGCCCGTGGTGCAAAAGGACATCATCGTCAACGATCCCCTTCGGTATAAAGGCATCAGCATCTATCAGTCCAGCTACGGCAGAATGCCGGATCAGAGCCCTCCAACCGTTGATCTGTCTTCAACAAAGATTCAGATCCAGGTCACTGCGCAAGACACGGGAATGAGCTATACCCATGAAGCGGTTCTGGGGGAGACCTTTGAGCTTCCCGAAGGCAAAGGCACCTTTTTATTAAAGGAGCACCGCAAGGCCGATACCTTCATGGGCCGGGACATCGGGGACACCCTGGTGGGAATCATCACCGCCCCCGGGAAAGAGCCCGAAGAAATCAAACTGTCTCTGCGCTTTTCGAATTTCGACAAAATGAGAAAGGGCTTTTTCGTCTTTTCCATCGCCAATCCCCAAGACCTGTTTGAAAAATCCGATCCGGGGCACGATCGGTTTTATACGGGCTTGCAGGTCTCCAAGGATCCCGGGGTGTGGATCGTGTATGCCGGATTCATCCTCATGATCACGGGATGTTTTGTGGCTTTTTTCTTGGCCCACCAGCAGATCGTGGTGGAAATTGTAAAAGACGGGAAGAAAAGCCGTGTGTTGCTTGGGGGAACGGCCAACAAGAACAAGGCGGGAATGGGTTTTGTCCTGAATAAATTATCCGGAAGGATCCTGAAAAAACTATCCTCCGACAAAAAGGATGCTTTTCTATGAACAGCAATTATCTGCTTTCCATGATCACCTTTGTGTATGGACTGGCTTCAGTCCTCTATGTGGTTTCCTGGATTTTTAAAAAACCCGTCGCGGGCAAAGCCGCCACCTGGATATTGGGCATTGCCATTATAGGACATACGGCGGGCATTGGCCTTCGGTGGGTGGAGTCCTACCAGCTGGGGATCGGCCATGCGCCCCTGTCCAACATGTATGAGTCCCTGGTCTTTTTTGCATGGATGGTTGCGGTGCTATACCTCTATGTGGAAATTCGCTACCGGAATCGAATGATCGGAGCTTTTACCACTCCCATTTCAGTGCTGGCCCTGGCCTATGCCTCCCTTCCCAGCGTGAGCAACCACATTCAGCCCCTGGTTCCGGCTTTGAAAAGCAACTGGCTCATCGCCCACGTGGCCACCTGCTTTCTGGGTTATGCCGCCTTTGCCCTGGCCTTTGGAATCAGCATCATGTACCTGTTCAAAGAGAGCAAAGAAGGCGTCAAATCTCCCATGGCTTCGGCCCTTCCGGATCCGGATGTGCTGGATGAACTGACCTACCAGATGATCATCACCGGATTTCTTTTCCTGACCCTGGGCATTATCACAGGCTCGGTTTGGGCCAATGATGCCTGGGGAAGTTACTGGAGCTGGGATCCCAAGGAAACCTGGTCTTTGATCACCTGGCTGATCTATGCCAGTCTTCTCCACGCAAGGCTCATGCGGGGGTGGGCCGGAAAGCGCATCGCCTGGTTGTCCATCGTCGGTTTTTCCGCTGTTATGTTTACCTATTTCGGTGTGAATCTCCTCAGCGGACTGCACAGTTATGCCAGTTGATTTTTCCTTGACAAGGAGGGTGTCAACGGATACAAAATGCCAGTCATTTTGCCCAATGGAATAGGATCACAGGATGGATTTGATCTTGTTCTTTAATTTGCGAAAATAGAAACACCGCACAATGGAGTTCCCATGAGCATAGAAGAGGATAATGCCAAGAAAGGTTCAACGCACGCCGATGAAAGTCCTGCGGAATCCCACCACAAGGACGAGGATGGGCCGATCAGCCAATACGGAGGCCCCATCATCTTTTATTTTCTCATCGGACTCATCGCAAGCCTGGTTGTGGGGTGGGTCATTTTTCCCCAGCTTCTCTATTCCAAGAAACACCAGCCCTTTGATTTCAGCCACAAACTGCACATGGAAGAAGTGGACAACGGATGTGAAAGCTGCCATTTTTTCCGGGAAGACGGAACCTTTTCCGGCGCACCCAAGCTCGCCCAGTGCATCGGCTGCCATGAGGATATGCAGGGGGTCAGCGAAGACGAGGCTGAATTTGTAGAGGAACATGTGGCCAAAAACCGCGAGGTTCCCTGGCTGATCTATGCCAAACAGCCGGATTGCGTTTTCTTCTCCCATGCGGCCCACGTGGTGTCCGCCAAAATGGAATGTGCGACCTGCCATGGAGAAATGGGGGAGTCGGATCACTTGAAAATCTACGAAGAAAACCGCATCAGCGGATACAGCCGGGATATCTGGGGAAAGAATATCGCCGGGCTCAAGCACAACACCTGGGACCGAATGAAAATGGATGACTGCGCCGAATGCCACCTGAAAGAAACCGGCCGGACCTCCAGCATCCAAACGGAAAAAGACGGGTGTATGGTGTGCCATAAATGATCCGGTGAGGGGTTAGCCCATTGAACCGAAAAAATACGAAAAATCGTTTTCTTTTTGCCATTGTTGAGGGGAAAGATTTATGAAAATTGACAGAAGGAGTTTCTTGTCCCTGGGAATCGGGGCTGCTGCAGGAACCATGCTTTCACCGCTGCCCTGGAAGATTACGGATGATCTTTCCATATGGAGTCAGAATTGGCCCTGGACCCCTGTGCCGGAAGACGGCGAGATTACCTATACCAGTTCCATTTGCACCCTTTGCCCCGCCGGATGCGGCATATCCGTGCGAAAGATCGGTGATCGGGTGGTCAAAATAGAGGGCTTGAAAGAATCTCCGGTGAACAGCGGCGGAATATGCGTTTTGGGTCTTTCCGGCCCCCAGCTTCTGTACAGCCCGCTTCGAATCCAGGCCCCCCTGAAGAGAAAAGGGAAAAGAGGAGAAGATCAATGGGAAACCATTTCCTGGAAGGATGCGGTCTTCGAAATGGCCAAAAAGCTCGGCGACCTCCGTTCCCAGGGAAAACCCCAAACGGTTGCCGCCATCTCCGGTCAGAGATACGGTTCAACGGCGGGTCTTTTAAAAAGATTGCTTACCGCTTACGGTTCCCCTAATTTTTTCCATGTGCCCTCCATGGAAGATACCTATGAACAAGTTTTACAGACGATGGGCAATGTGGATGGAATGGCAGGGTTTGATATCGAGCATTCGGACTATGTGCTGAGTTTCGGTAGCGGCATTCTGGATGGATGGGGATCTCCCGTGAGAATGTTCAGGGCCCACAGCCAGTTGAAACAGAAAAACGGAAAATTAATCCAGATCGAAGCCCGGTTGTCCAACACCGCCTCCAAAGCCGACCGCTGGGTTCCCATCAATCCCGGAACCGAAGGGGATCTGGCCCTCGGGTTTGCCTATGTCATCATTCAGGAACTCCTTTACAAAAGGGAGTGGGCGGACAAAGACCCCCAGGGATTTGAACAGTTCAAAAATTTTGTGGTGAATGGTTTCCGGCCGGACAGTGTATCCAGCATCACCGGCGTGGATACGGGCATCATCATCGCGTTGGCTCGGGAATTTGCAAGCGCTTCACGACCCCTGGCCATTTCCGGCAAGGGTCAGGGGGATGTGCCCGGAGCTCTTGCAGAGTTCGCAGCGGTTTACGCATTAAATGCGCTCGTGGGGAATCTCAATAAACCCGGTGGAATCTGGGCCATGCCTGCACCGGATTATATCCAGTGGCCGACGCTCACTCCGGATGATGTGGCCAAAGCCGGGTTGGACCAGCCCCGTTTGGATGGCGCCAAAGGATCGGAAAAACCCCTCTTGAACCGCTTTGCCCAAAAGGTTGCGGACGGATATCCTCTGGAGGTCCTGTTGATTTCCGGGGCCAATCCGGCTTATACTCTTCCGGACACCCAAGGGATAAAAGCCGCCCTGGACAAGATTCCTTTTATTGTGAGCTTTTCATCCTTCATGGATGAAACCGCCCGGGTTTCGGACCTGATTCTTCCCCAGCCCATGTATCTGGAAAGATATGAGGATGTACCCTGTTCCCCGGGATTCAGCAAAACCTACCTGGGACTGTCCAAACCCGTGGTTCGGCCCCTGCTTCACACCCGGAATACGGGGGATGTGATCCTGGACCTGGCCAATGCCATGGGTGACCCCATCAAAGGGGCCTTTCCCTGGGAGAATTATGAAGCCTGCTTGAAACAAACCCTGGGTTCCCGATGGGAAGCTCTGACCCAAAAGGCGGCCATGGTGGATGAAAAGGCTGCCGGGACCTTGGTCCAGAAGTTCAATTTTTCCCTGGCCCCGCTTCAAGTCAACCTTTCTGAAAACGCCAAGAAAGAATCCGATTTCCCCCTGAAGCTTATTCCCTTTGATTCCATGCGGCTGGCCAATGACGCCGTGATCAGCCCGCCGTTTATGATGAAAATCGTGGACGATACGATCCTCAAAGGAAAGGATGGTTTTGTGGAGATCAACCCGGTGACCGCCAAGGGTTTGAAACTCTCGGAAGGGAAAAAGGCCCTGCTTACCACACCCAAAGGCCAGGCTACGGTGAGGGTTCACCTCTTTGAAGGAATCAAGCCCGGGGTCATTGCCATGTCCAGAGGACTGGGTCATGAAACCCCCTCCGACCGATTTGCGGGCGGCAAGGGAATCAACATCAACGCATTGATCGGTTCCATGGAAGATCCTGTATCCGGTCTGGATGCAACATGGGGAATTCAGGCAAAGCTTGCCAAAATATAATATAGAAGAGGTCCTGATGAAAAAAGGTCGCAATCTCCAGAAAGCCAACAAATTCGGAATGGTCATAGACCTCGACAAATGTACGGGCTGCGGCTCCTGTATGGTGGCCTGCATGTCGGAAAACAATGTTCCTTTCAAAGAAGACGAGTCCAACAAGCTGGTCAGCATTACCTGGATGAAGGTTTTTAAAATATCCAACAAGGAACCCTATCCCGACACCAAAGAATGCTATTTGCCCAGGCCCTGCATGCACTGCGAGGGCCAGCACTCGGGACATTCTCCTTGCGTGTCGGTGTGCCCGGCAACCGCCACGGATTATGATTCCGCCACCGGCATCGTAAGCCAGATCTACACGCGGTGTTTCGGATGCCGTTACTGCATGGGGGCCTGCCCCTACCATGCAAGGTATTTCAACTGGTGGGATCCGGTCTGGCCGGCAGGCATGGAGCAGTCCTTAAGCCCCAATGTTTCACCGCGCATGCGGGGGATCGTGGAAAAATGCACTTTTTGTTTCCATCGGTACCAGTTGGCCAAGGAAAAGGCCTTTATCAAAGGCGAAACCGAGATCAAGGAAGAGGCCTACCAGAGCGCCTGCACCCAGGCCTGCCCGGCGGGAGCCATTACCTTCGGGGACCTGAACAATCCGGATCATAAGGTCTACCAGATGGTTCTGCCGGATGACAATCACCACGGCAAACCCAGAAATCCCCATGCTTTCCGGATTCTGGAAAGGCTGGGTACCAATCCCAAGGTTTATTACACCACCCGGCAGCTATGGGTGAGAAAAGCCGTGGATTATTATGCAGAAAATGAATCACCAGCTCCGGGCAATCACGGATGATGCCGATCTTTGCGGACGCTGGTTTTTGGAGACCCTAATAAAACGATTCGGTTAGTATTCAGGAGTAGAAATCTTATGGATTCGGCATTCATACCCAAAGGAGTTAGAAGGTGCCCCACATGGCAGTTTATAGCGGCCGTCGGTGTTGTCGGCGTGGTTCTGCTGTGGGGTGTCTATGCCATGTTGCTGTGCTGGATAAAAGGCTTGAACCAGACAAACATGAATGATTATTACGGGTTCGCCTTGTGGATCTGGGCCGACCTTGCGGTCATCGCCCTGGGCGGAGGCGCGTTTTTCACCGGTTTCCTGCGCTATATCGTGGGGAAAGACGAACTGAAAAACATCATCAATTTTGCTGTGCTCCTCGGGTTCATCTGCTATAGCTCGGCTTTGCTGATTCTGGCCATCGATGTGGGCCAGCCCCTGAGAAGCTGGCACATCTTCTGGCATGCCAATGTCCATTCCATGCTTACGGAAGTGGCCTTCTGCCTCTCCTGCTATTTCGGGGTTCTCACCATTGAATACATTCCCCTGGTCCTGGAGAACCGAAAGCTGGATGAGGTGCCGTTCTTTCACAATTTCAGCCACAACCTCCATGAAAACATGGCCCTTTTTGCCGCCACCGGCGCTTTTCTCTCCTTCTTCCACCAGGGATCCCTGGGCGGAGTGGCCGGGGTGTTGTTCGGACGCCCCTTTGCCTATCGTGAACATATTCTGGTCTGGCCCTGGACGTTTTTTCTCTTCACCTGGTCTGCGGCCGCCTGCGGTCCCTGCTTTACCCTGTTGATGACCCGACTCACCGAAGCCATCACCAAGAAAAAACTGGTGAAGGACAACGTCAAAGACCTGTTGGGCAAGATCGCCGGTTGGATGCTGGGGACCTATATCATCGCCAAAATCATCGACACGGTGTACTGGGCCACCCATACCCTTGAAGGCACGGGGTTTACCATCTGGGATTTTTATTCCAACAATGCCCTGTACGGGAAATGGATATTGTTCACGGAAATTCTGGTCTGTGGCGTTCTGCCGGCCATTATTCTCATGGTGGGGCCGCTTCGCAGGAATGCCAAGCTGTTTCTGCTCGCCATCATTTTGGCCTCCATCGGGGTGTGCCTGAACCGTTGGGTTATGGTGCTTCAGGTCATGGCGGTTCCAGTCATGTCCTTTGACCAGTGGGTGCTCTATATTCCCAGCTGGCAGGAAGTGGCCACCACCATTTTGCCCGTGGCCTACGGGGTGATTCTGGTGATGATTTCATTTCGGTATATGCCGGTTTTCCCGCAGGAACAGGAACTCAATCCGGTGAATGACTAACCGGTTCAACAGGAGGAGAAGTTATGCTGCCGTTTTCTTTTGAATGGGTTTGGGATATGACCCATGTGGTTTTTCACGGGGGGCTCTGGTTCGCCCTTTCCGCCATCGGAATGGGGATTACCTATTGCCTGGGTAAAGCTGTTTTAGACACGCTGAAGGGCAAAGGCGCACACCACCATTAAAGGACTTATTTCAATGGACAAAAGCGCTTGGGCCTGGATTTCGGGACAAGCGCTTTTTTTTTAACCCTGCTTTTCTTCTCCATTCTTCATCAAAGGAAAAATTGGCCATGGACAGAATCATCATCGAAGGAAGCCGCCCTCTCAAGGGAGAGGTGACCATCAGTGGCGCAAAAAACGCCGCCCTTCCCATCCTCGTGGCCGGATTGCTTACGGATGAAACCTGCACGTTCACCAACATGCCTGCCTTAAGGGATATTGAAAGCACCAAAGCCCTGCTAACCCATCTGGGCTCAAAGATTGAGGCCCAAGGGGATCGGATTCAAATTCAATCCGCGAGTCTCAACAACCCTGAAGCCCCCTACGACCTGGTGAGAAAAATGCGGGCTTCGGTTCTGGTTTTGGGACCCCTTGTGGCCCGGTTGAAAAAAGCCAGGGTATCGCTCCCCGGCGGGTGCGCCATCGGGGAAAGGCCCATCAACCTCCATTTAAAAGGATTGGCCCAGCTCGGGGCAGAGATTGAATTGAGCCACGGATATGTGGAAGCCGCAGCTCCCAACGGACTAAAGGGAGCGGATATTTATCTGGATATGGCCACGGTGACGGGCACGGAAAATCTCATGATGGCCGCGGTTCTGGCCGATGGGGAGACGGTGATTCGCAACGCGGCCCGGGAACCCGAGGTGGTGGCCCTGGCCGATGTCTTAAACGGAATGGGGGCAAAAATTCAGGATGCAGGCACTTCGGCTATCCGGATTCAAGGCGTATCCAGCCTTCATGGTACCCAATGCGCCATTATCCCGGATCGCATCGAAGCCGGTACCTTCATGGTGGCGGCGGCTTTGACCGGCGGAGACGTCACCCTTTTAAACTGCGATCCTACCCACCTCAGCGCCAGTATCAATAAGCTCAGACTCACCGGGGCAACGGTGATCGCCAAAGACCGGACCCTCAGGGTCACGGGGGGAGACCGGATTGAAAGCATCGATCTGAAAACCCAGCCCTATCCGGGATTTCCCACGGACATGCAGGCCCAATTCATGGTGCTCATGACCGTGGCCAAGGGCTTGAGCGTGATCTCGGAAACCATTTTTGAAAATCGTTTCATGCATGTGAGCGAACTCAAGCGTATGGGGGCGGATATCAAGATTTCAGGCAATGCCGCCTTGATCAAGGGGGTTTCCGGGCTTTCCGGCGCGCCGGTCATGGCCTCGGACCTTCGGGCCAGCGCAAGCCTGGTTCTGGCCGGGCTGGTTGCAAGCGGTACAACGGAAGTCAATCGCGTATATCATCTGGATCGGGGCTATGAAGCCCTTGAAAAGAAATTCGCCGGAGTCGGTGCGGCCATCAAAAGGATTTCCGAATAGACGCCTTGATGAAAAACATTCACATCTGCCGAAAACTGAAAATCTCTCCCGACCCGGTGAGAAAAAGATCCGGTCCTTCTTGCCGGCTGATTTTCCTTTTCCTTGTTTTTCTATTCATCCCCTTTTTTGCCCTTGCTGATAAGCCCGTTTTCCCGAGTTCTGATCCGGTTCCGGAAAAAGAAATGGACTTGCGTTTTCAGCTCCAGGAAATCCGCCTCAACGCGGCCATTGAAAGCCAGGACCAGATCATTCAATGGCAAAAGGAGAAAATTGAAGACCTGAACCAGGGCCGGGAAAAGGCTGAAAAAGAAATCTCAAGGATCAACCTTGCCAATCATCAGGCCCTGGACCGGATGAGGGAGAGCACCTTTCGATGGATCATCCTTTTGATGATGTTCATGGTGATTCTGGATGTTGCGGTGCTGGTGGGAGGGCTCCGGGCCTCAAAGTTCTTTTCCGGCAGGAACCGGAGGGATCTTGAAAAACGATTGGATGCTTTGGAAAAAAAGCCTTCCCAAGCCGCAACAAGAGGAGAAGTTCCCCCCCTTGATCCAAAAGATGACGTCCTGAAAACCATGGCGGAAAAAGCCATGGAGAGCCGGAACTGGGACATCGCTTCCACCTGCTGGAAAGAACTCGCCGATCTTTACCCGGAAACCGGCTTCTTCCATTTTCACCTGGGGTATTGCCTGAGCATGGCCTCGGACGCGAAATCCCCGGAAGACAAAAAACATCTTCTGCATCGGTCCCTGGAGGCGTTTTCCTTGGCTGGTGCAGCTTCTGCAGAGCATTTGGCCGGGTTGAATCACTGGGGCAATGCCCTGTGCAAACAAGCAGGAGCAGGGGGGCATTCTGAAGAGAAAATCCTTTCCCTGTTCCGACAGGCCGAGGAAAAATACCAGTCTGTTTTGGCGCTGAGCCCCCGACATCAGGAGACCTTATACCGGCTTGGCGTGGTTTTGACCCATGAGGCTCGATTGGAGGCCCAAACAGATCCTGCAAAGGCGGGCCTTCTGTTCCAACGAGCCGGGCAAACCTATGAAAAACTTCATGGGCTTCGTAAAAATAATGCCGAGGTTTTGAACAGTTGGGGCATCTGCCTGTCCCACCAGGCCAAACTTTTAACGGAAAAGGATGGGGAGCCATCGGACGGGCTTTTGACCCGGGCCATGGAGAAGTATGAAGCTGCCGTGGGAATCAAACCGGACAAGCACGAGGCCTTTTACAACTGGGGCAATGCCTTGTCCTGCCAGGCCAAATTATTCACCCGGAAAGATCCTGCCAAGGCCTTTCGATTGTTTGATCTTGCCGGTCAAAAGTATGCAGCCGCTGCGGGGATCAAGCCGGACAAGCACGAGGCTTTTTACAACTGGGGCAATGCCTTGTCCTGCCAGGCAAAGATTCGGGTTCAGAAGGATGAAGAAATAACTCTGGGTCTGCTCGGGCAAGCCTGCGAAAAATACAAGGCAGCCTGCGAAGCCTGTCCGGGCAAGGACGAAGCCCTGAACAACTGGGGGCTTGCTCTGCTGGATCAGGCGAAAATCATCCAGGCCAGGCATCCTGAAAAAGCTTGGAAGATTCTGATGGAAGCCGGGGAGAAATTCAAGGCTGCGTTTAAACCGGAAAACATGGATGAGGACCTGCTGAACAACTGGGGAAATGTCCTTCATTTGCGGGCTAAAATCGTTTTTTCCAGGGATCGTGCGATTGCGCGGAAACTTCTGCTTCGGGCAGGAGAAAAATTCCGGGTGGCTGAAAAGCGCAATCCCCGAAACCCTGAAACCAAAACCAGCCTGGGCAACGTTTTTTCCGATCTGGCCAAATTAAACTCCGGAGACAAAGTGGCGGCCTTCAGGCTTTTCTCCAACGCCTTTGAAAAATACGAAGAGGCTTTGGAGCTTGGACCCGGCCTTCATGAAGCCTTGAATCACTGGGGTTTGGGGCTTTCGGACCAGGCGCAACTGATGGTGGTTTCAGAACCCGGAAAGGCTGCCGATTTGCTGGCTCTTGCCGGGGAAAAGTTCCAGGCCGCCCTGGAAATAAAACCCGGAAAATCCACTTATCTCCATCACTGGGGAGATGTTCTGGCTGCCCGGGCCAAGGGGATGGCCTCCTTTGATGCTGGAAAGGCCCGGGAAGCATTTGAGTCGGCTGCTGAAAAATACAAACCTGCCCACCTGGCCGATCCAAATAATTATGCCATTCTCTACCAATGGGGAATGGCCCGGTTAAGCCAGGGAAAGCTGACCCGGGCAACAGACCCGGAAAAAGCATTGGAGCAGTGGAAGGACGGACAGGACAAGCTGATTCGATGCCACGCCCTTCGGCCCGGTTTTGCGGCCTATGATCTGGCCCGCATCAGTGCCCTCACCCAAAACAGCAAGGACTGCCGGAAGTGGATGGAAACCTCCAAAAAAACAGGGCGGCTGCCTTCTTTTCACCGCATTTCCAAAGACAGCGATCTGGACTTTGTCAAAGAAGAAGCCTGGTTCAAAAAACTTCTGGACAGCCTCAAAACCGCGGTATCCTGATTCCATTTTGCATTCAAAATGACATGGATGCGGTCAGGACAAGGAGACGCAGGTGCGCGCGGTTTAGCCATTCAGGAGCCTTGGACCCGGGCAACAAAGGTGCCGCTTGAATGCCAATTGGAATGAATTGGAGAAGATCTATTCCAGACCCCTGATTCCGCTCCTCATCTCCTTCATGGCAGGGATTGCCGCAGGATATTTTCTTCCCGGTTACGCTCCCCTGCTTTTTCCCGCCACAGGGCTTTCGGTTCTGGTGATCCTCGCGGTGATTTTCAGACAAGGGGTGGCACGGTTTTCTCCCCTGGTTCTGTTTCTCTGCCTCGGATATATTTCCATTCAACCCTGGGCGGCCCCGGATTTTCCCGAAAACCATGTGACCCGGTACATGGATAACCGAAAATGGGAAATTACCGGTGAGATTTTTCAGCCCCCCATAGCTCCTGCCAAAAACAAGGCACAATTCTATCTGCAGGTCCATTCCCTGGCTTCTGATCCTGCGCGGCCTTTCCCTGTCTGCGGACGTATTCGGATTACGGCACTGAATCCGTCCTTTGACCCGGTACAAGGGGATCGGGTGAGATTGAGAAGCAAAA
>VMSV01000119.1 GCA_013791935.1 Desulfobacteraceae bacterium
AAGGCATCCATTTCCTGCCGGGTAAGACCGAACATTTCCACCACGTTCTGGGCGGTCTGAACCATGGATTCCATGATATTGAGTTTTAAAAGGAAATCCGGAATGGGGGTTGAAAAATACTCAAAATGATCATGGGCCATTTTGCTTTGAATTTCATTCAATTCCATCAATCTGGGGTTGAAATTATTGGTCCGGTTCAGATGAGACATGTCTCCGGCCCCCCTCATGCCCCGGCCCATTTTTTCAATCCCCAGAGAAATGCCGCAGTCATAGGAACCCAGCATGATGGCCATGGCGATTCTCTGAGCGGTTTCCATACTGGAGCCGCACTGGCGGTTGGTCATGAAGTTGGTGGTTTCATAGGGTAGGCCTGCAAGGCGGGCCACATTGCCCAAACCCGCCACATCCGATTGATTCGCGCCGTGGCCGATGCCGATATCTGCAATCATGGTGGGTTTGACTTTGGGGTTTCTCTCCAGCAGGGTTCTGATTAGCAAAGCGCCCACTTCATCCAGTCGGGTCGCTTCCAGTTTGCCTCTTCCGCCCCTTGCAAACGGGCATCTCACACCATCAACAATCACTGCATTTCTTGCTTTCATTTGAATTGGCTCCTTTTTTTATAGGGGTTGGTGTTTCTGTTAAGTTTTATTTGATAGCACAGTGTAAAACTTAATTACAAGTCTATAATTCAGTCCATAATCGCAGGGTAAATGATGTTTTTCAATTGGCCCCTGAAATCGAAAGTGGCCGAAGGCATCAGTTGGGTCATGAATATCACGAGCAACTGCTCCTTGGGGTTGATCCAGAAAATCGTACTGGCGGCCCCGCCCCAGGCAAACTCTCCGGTATCGCCGATTTGCTGGGATTTTGCCTGGTCCTGGATCACTGAAAACCCCAGCCCGAAGCCCGAGCCTTCCATGGGGATTTCCGAAAAAGAACCGAAACTACTTTCCTTGATGTCTTTTCCATGGGGCAGGTGATTCAAAGTCATCAGCTGAAGGGTTTTCCGGCCCAGGATTCTTGCGCCATCCAGCTCTCCCCCGTTTAAGAGCATCTGGCAGAACTTGAAGTAATCATGGGCGGTTGAAACCAGTCCGCCGCCTCCTGAGAAAAATACAGCCGGTTTCAGGTAGGGGCTATTCTCGGGGTCATCCTGCACATGCAGTTTTTTGTCCAATCCCCTTTGATAACAAGCGGCTAAGCGTTCCTTCTGATGGGCCGGTACGTCAAACCCGGTATCCGTCATTTTCAGGGGATCAAAGATGCGGGTTTTCAAGTATTGGTCAAAGGGCATGCCGGACATGACTTCCACCAGGTAACCGAGGATATCCGTTGATATGGAATAATTCCAGTAGTCTCCTGGAGAAAATTCCAGGGGGACATGGGCCAGTTGTTCAACGGTTTCCTTGAGGGTGGTGCTGTGACGCTCCCCTATTTTCAGCTTTCGATAGGCATGGTCCACGTTGCTTCGATTCATGAATCCGTAGGTCAGTCCGGACTGATGGGTCATCAAGTCCCGAACGGTCATGGGACGTTTTAACGGAGCTGTGATAAAATTCGGATGGACCCCCGAGGCAAAAACCCGGAGATTCCGCCATTGGGGGATGAATTTGTGCACAGGGTCTGAAAGCTGGAAAAGCCCTTTTTCATAAAGGGTCATCAGGGCAACAGATGTAATGGGTTTGGACATGGAATAGATTCGGAACAGGGTGTCTTCCCGCATGGGAATGTTGCGGCCGATGTCCATCAGGCCCAATGGGGAAAGATGAACGATTTCACCCCGGCGCGCCACCAATGTAAGGCACCCGGCGATTTTTTGCTTGTCCACGTAGTTCGGCTTTAAAAAGGAATCAATGTGGGTCAGTTGGGTTGAAGACATCCCAACGGATTCAGGTTTGACGGTCATGGGCATTCTCCTATAGGTTGATATGGATTGGGTAACAAAAATGGGGGTATGGCATTGCCATTAAAATTTGCAAAAGGGAAAGCATGCAAGAACCGGATCATAAACTTTTTTGTGATAATATCCTTAAAATGGAAAAAATCAAGGGGTTTTCCGTTCCCTGATTTTTTTTAAACCACCCATTCCGATCAATCCATCGCTTTTTTGAATCCAATGCGGTTGCCGTGCTGCTTCACGACGAATATGTTGACATTCCTCAAGGGGTACTCTATTTTTTTTCTTTGATAAAAAAATAGGATCCGATGGGTATTTTGATGGCCCTAATTCCGGATATCCCTAACCATATTCAACCTTCTCTTCTATCCAATCTATGAAAAAATTCGAGCTTCCCAAATCATTTATCGATCCGGACAAGACCAAAAACTGGTACCGTCGGATCAGCCCCATCCTGATGGCTCATAAGTGGACGTTAATCGCGGGACTGGCATTTGCCCTGGTGGCCATGATCCTCAATGTTGTTCTTCCAAGGGTGACCATGGAAACCATCGACAAGGCCCTGATTGCCAAAACATCCTCCCTGATGCTGTTTATCTGGATTTTGGCGGGTCTTGCCGTAATGCGATCTGTTTTGGTGTTCTCTTACCGGTATCTGCTTTTTAATATGGCCTATACCATTGAATACGATCTTCGGGCCTTGATATTCAATCATATCTCCTGGCTGTCGTTTTCTTTTTTCGACCGTATTCAGGTGGGGCAGATCATCTCCCGGGCCAATTCGGATATTCGTGCCGTTCAGATGTTTCTGGTGTTTTCACCGTTTATGGCCATCAATTTGGTCACCTTTGTGCTGGCCATGGCCTTTATGTTAAACATCCATGTGGGTTTGACCTTCGCCGCCTTAATCCCCATTCCCCTGGTTTTTTATACCGGCGTTCGTATGCGGCGGCTTATGTATCCGGTATCCTGGCTGGTCCAGTCCCGGCTGGCGGACATCAGCTCCCTGGTGGCGGAAAATGTTACCGGCGCCCATATTGTGAAGTCTTTTTCCGTGGAACTCAATCAGATCAAAGCCCTGGCCAAAGCAGCCCAACGCCTCCGTTGGTCCACCGTGCGTCAGATTGACATCCGGGCCGTTTTTGGCCCGATCATGGAAAATATGCCCCGATTGGCAAACGCCATCCTGTTGCTTTACGGCGGCATGCTGACCATCCAAGGTGAAATTACCATCGGGGCGCTTGTGGCTTTCAGCGCGTATGTGATTATGCTGCAAACTCCGTTTCGCCTGTTGGGTATGCTGTTGATGATGAGCCAGCGGTCCGCGGCATCCGCCCAGCGAATTTTCGAGGTTCTGGATACCCGACAGGAGATTCAAGACCTTCCGGATGCCATGGATCTGAAGACCACCCGTGGAGAGATTGAATTTGACCATGTTACTTTTGGTTATACGGATGGCCCGGAGATCCTATTGGATGTGAGTTTTAAGGTTCATCCGGGAGAAACCGTTGCCATGGTGGGCCGCACCGGGTCCGGCAAAACCACCGTGGCCAGGCTATTGCCCCGGTTCTATGAGGTGGGATCCGGCAGCATCAAAATCGATGGAACGGATATCCGCAAACTCACCCTGGCCAGCTTGAGAACCCATGTGGGGATCGTGCCGGACGAGCCGGTGTTGTTTTCCGTCTCCATCCGGGACAATATTGCTTATGGCCGACCGGATGCTTCTGATGAAGAAATCGTGACTGCGGCAAAAGCCGCGGAAGCCCATGAATTTATCCTGCGGCTTTCAGACGGGTATGACCATGTGGTGGGGGAGAGGGGATATACCCTTTCCGGCGGGCAACGGCAAAGAATTGCCATTGCCCGAACCCTGCTGTCCAACTCCGGGATACTGATTTTAGACGATGCCACCAGTTCCGTGGATGTGGGCGTGGAACAAAAAATTCATCACGCTTTAAGGCAGTATTTAAAAGGCCGCAGCACCCTGATCATTGCCCACAGACTGTCCAGCATCAGCCTGGCGGACCGGGTGCTTTATCTGGAAAATGGCCGCATTGCAGCCCAGGGAACCCACGTGGAATTGATGAACACCCAACCCGGGTATGTGGAAGTTCTGGCCAGGGCTGAAGAAAAAGCCATGGACCCGGGGGAAATGGAAAAAGCGACCCTAAAGCCTGTCTCGCCGCTTGAAAAGGAAATGGAAATACCACCATTGATGCAGACCTTTAAGGGGATGGAATAATGCCCAGGGACATGGGAAGTATCGGTGCTTTTTCCGGCCGGGGATCCGGAAGTGAACAGAGCCGGCAAGCAGGGTTGCCGTTTTCCGGCATCCCTCCGGAATTGGCTAAAGGCGTAACCGGAATCATCGCCAGGGAGCCGGAAGATGACCATGTGGATGTTTCCTTTGAACAAACGGAAAAAACCTCATCGCCATTCACCTTGAGAACGCTTTTTACCCCCCATTATCCAGCGCTGGGATTGGCCTTTGTCCTGGTCATGGCCCAAACCGCAGCCATGCAGATCGGTCCCCTGCTGACCCAGATCGGTATTGATAAAGGTATTGTCAAAGCCAATGTCAAGGTGCTGGTCTGGGTGTCTTTGACCTATCTTTTTGCCATCCTGTTAAACAGCATCACGGGCTATGCCAGGATTGCCTGGACCGGGCGGCTGGGGGAACGGCTGATGATGACCCTTCGTATCCGGGTATTTTCCCATATCCAACGACTTTCCCTGGACTTTTTTACCGAAGAGATGAGCGGCCGGATCATGACCCGCATGACCAGCGATATTGAAGCCCTCACCAACCTGCTCCAGGATGGCATTATCAATCTGATGGTCCAGGCCCTGACCATGATATTTGTCATTGGCGTGCTCTTTACCTTGAATGCAAAGCTTGCGATCATTCTCATCACGGTGGTTTTGCCGGCCATGCTCATTTTGACCCTATGGTTTCGTAAGGTTTCCGATGCAGGATACGGAGTGGTGCGAGACCGGATTGCCACTCTGCTGGCTGATTTCCAGGAAAATTTAAACGGCATCCGGGTGGTGCACGCATTTTATCGCCAGAAGCAAAATATCACCCATCATCTGCGGTTGGCCGGTGAATATGCCCAAGCCAATTATTATACGGCCAAAGCCGGGGCCATGTTTGATTCCGGCAGCACGGTGATCGCCGTGTTCGGCCAGGCCCTGATTCTGTTGATCGGCGGCAACATGGTGTTAAAAGGCACCCTGACCATCGGCGAACTCACGGCCTTTCTTTTATACCTGACTTCTTTTTTCGCGCCGATCCAACAACTGGTCCAGCTTTACAACACCTACCAGCAGGGCCAGGCTGCGGTGACCAAATTGCGGGATTTGCTCAGCTTAAAGCCCAGTGTGCCGGAATCGCAAACCGCCAAGGACCTGCCGTGCATAGAAGGTGAAATTGATTTGGATGGCGTGAATTTTTCCTACAACTCCGGGAAACCTGTGCTAAGCGATATTCACCTGAACATCCGGCCCGGTGAAACCATCGCCTTTGTGGGGGAAACCGGTGCGGGAAAATCCACCTTGGCCAAGCTCATCATGCGGTTTTATGATCCCACCCACGGGCGCATTTCCATGGACGGCCATGATTTAAAGGATGTGACCTTCAAATCGTTAAGAACCCAGTTGGGCTATGTTCCCCAGGAGCCGTTTTTGTTCGGAGGGACCCTGCGGGACAACGTGGCTTTTTCAAATCCCGAAGCCGATGATGATGAGGTGTGGGAAGCCTGCCGGGCCGTTGGCATTGAAGATCTGGTGAAAAAAATGCCCAACGGCATTCATACGGTGATTCATGAGCGGGGAAGTTCCCTGTCCTCCGGAGAGCGCCAGCTCGTTGCCCTGGCCAGGGCTTTTTTGGCCAAACCCCGGGTGGTGGTTCTGGATGAAGCCACCTCTAACCTGGACCTTGCTTCCGAATCCCGCATTGAACTGGCTTTGGACGCCCTTTTGCAAGGCCGAACCGCGGTGATCATAGCCCATCGCCTCAATACAGCGATGCGGGCCGACCGCATCGCCGTATTTGACCATGGGCGTCTGGTGGAGCTGGGATGCCATGATGAGCTGTTGGCAAATCATGGGCCCTACGCGCGAATGTATGAAAAATGGATCAAACAATCCCATTGATTCACGGGAGAATGCGTCCCGCCAAAAAACAACTGGAAAACAAGGCCGGAACCTTCGACGAAATCACCTACGGCGTGGGGTACGGCATCCGTAGTCATTTCAGGGAACTGTTCAAGAAGCACACGGGTCTTCTCCCAACGGAATACCGGAAGAAATTCAGGCCATAAAAAAACACCCGGGGCGAAGGGATGAACCCATCGCGCCGGGTGCCTGTTTAGATGAATTAACTATAAAGATTTTGAATTAATAGAAGCTATACTGAACCGTCAATACAGCCAGGTCGTTTTTCGCCGCCAGAACCGTCGGGGTTGAATAATCGTTTGCGCCCCAGATATTGGTATATCCAACACTGACGTTTAAACGGTCATTGAATCCATCCACCACCCAGGCGAAGGCCGCTGAGGAATACACCTGACCCCTGGGATTGACGACAAACACCACGCTGGGGTTGTATTTTCTATAGGAATAGGCCGTGGAGATGGACACTGTGAATTCATGATCGACCCGGGGAGGCTGATTCCAGTAAGTGGTCGTCTCCACAACATCGTCCATGTTCTCCAAAGCCCAAATGGCTCCCCACTGGGTTCGGAAAGTAAAAACATTGTTTTTATTCAATAAGGGAATTTCCTGCTCACGCGTAAAACCCACCAGGGTATGAACCAGATCTTTTTCAGCGATATTGTTCAATCTGGCTTGGTTGGTGGCATCGTTAACGGCATAGTTGCCATTTTCATCCGGCGTTGCATTAGATCTTCCCGGAGCAAGGCCGTATAGATTTTTATGGTATTCCCTGCTGGGCTTGTAGGCCCCCTCAAAGGAAACAATTGCCCAGGGAAACTGATAGTTGCCGTAAAGCCCGAAGGTGTTTTCTCTGGGAATCAAATACTCGTAAATCAGGCGACCGTAAGCTGAGCGTGTAATCGAAGAAGAAGAAAGCGCGATGCGATCCCGGTAATGGTAGGTTCCTGCAAGGGCAGGTCCCTGGTAGAATGAAACACCTCCTTCAATGCTGGCGAGTATGCTCTTGGTTTTTATTCCCCATCGGGTGTTCTTTAAATTATGATCCGTGTAATTATAAGGATACCGGGAGTCATAAGTTCCATCCGTGCTGGGAAACTCAGTCCACATAATATTTTTTTCTGTCATATAGGTGGTAGGCAGGAACATGGGAGTGGTATAAGGAGAGACAGGGACAACACGATAAAAACCAACGGTTTGAGCTTCTGCAGATGTCAAAGCCTGAATGGGAGTGCCTGGTACGTAGGAGTCCAGCAGATCTGACCCATGATAGCCGTCGGCAAACGGAGGACCATAGATGCGAGCAGGGGTTCCATCGGTTCCGTAAACAACCATGTCTGCTCCGCTGAATCTGCTGACCCTTCCTTCCGAGTTTGCACCATAACGGTACCAGGGGCCGCCGTAGCTTACTCCGTCACCGGAGCGTCCACCTGAATTAAGCATGCGGCGGCTGTGTTCATAACGGTCCGCCTGCCAGATGGGGGCAGCGATCCACTCGACGCTGGTATTCTGGTCTGCAAAATCATGAATTCCACGGAACATCCACAAGGGCATGTAGGTTTCTTCCAGGTTGGTGAAACCCAACAGATACCGGGAGTCCACAGGATTGCACTGATCCAGCACGCGGCCAGAAATGGCTTCCCCCCAGTTGACGATCTGCCGTCCAAACCGGATGGTGTGGGAGTAGGTGGGCTTGTACTCCAGGGTCAGTTCCCGCCAGTCCAGAGTATTGTAGTAGTTGGCAGGCGGCTCACCCACAATATGCCCTGCATCATGCCCGTAAGTGCCTATGCCTTTTTCATTGGGATAGTCCGGTTCCCAGGCGGCAAGCAATTCGGCCCGGACGGAAAGGCTGTCGGACACTTGTCCGTTCAGATTGAACCTGAGCTGTTGTCTGGCCGTTGCAATATTATCGTTGGAACTGCCGAAACCATCTTCGTTAAAGGGTTTGCCTTCGGTGAAAACACCGAACTGACTTTTCAGGTAGCCGTCATAGGTCCAGATACCGTAGTCGTAGGCAAGGGCGGGGGAAACCGCGAGAACTGCAATAACGCTGAAAAAAACCATGCTGAAAATCAACTTAAATGAAAACTGTTTTCGAACCATAAAAATCTCCTCTTCATATTCTAAAAATGCTTCTTAGAAAATTGCCTGTCTTGCACAGGGTTGAAAGATACCCTCTGAACCAGCATAGAACTAGATGCAGGCGGCACTTTAAAACCGTAAAACCTTTCGTTTCGTTACCTGTGCAAGGCCAAACAAACGGGAGAAACAGATTTTCATTTAAGGTAATTCTTTAGAAATCCAAAACCCTTGAAACTTCCAAACCAAAAAAACCAAACGAATCTACATCTGAGTCAAACACGGTAAAACTTGCCTTCTTGAATATAATCCAAAACTGGTCCATGGGGCATCCACAAAAAATAAAGCTCGATCCCCGCTTGATTCCAATATCCCAAAGTATTTCTAAAACCTATGGAAAATGGAAACAAGCGCCGGATTGATAAAAAAAAAAGCTCTGAATGTCAATACCAAAAGACGAATATTCTTTTTGATGCCTTATTTGCGACCCTGCCTATATGAAAAAATAATAAAAATCATGAAAGAAAAATGACCCATGCAGGCTATTTTCTTTTCGGCTTTCCTTTTCCCCCCTGCCCGCCGTGCATCAACTCGTTGTATTTTTCATGGCCGATGATTTTCCGGACTTCCATAATATAGTCCAGGCGTTCTGAGCTTAAGTCTTCACGGGCTTTTTCAACATTGAAGTGCTGGGATTTTACCGCGTTTTCGTCCAAGGCTTTCTGGTCAAAAAGATTCTGCAGTTCGAATTGTTCGGTTTCGACCCGGCTTTTTTTCTGAATCAGCTGACGGCGGCTGTTGGAATAAGCCTGCTCCAATTGGGAAATCTGGGAGGGTGTCAACTCCAGGGATCTGATCATTTGGGGGTCCCTCCACCATTTTCCCGGAGGAACATCCTGCCCCAATGCTCGGAAACCGGGGGCCAGCAAAAACATCAGCATCAAAAAGAGGGTCATGGGTCTTAACATCGCGGCGTTCCTTTCATTCCAGGGATTTTCAAAAAAGACCGGGGGTTTGCACCGGGTTTTTCACGGTCTGTGTTTTCAGGATTTCCCTCCATCTCCGATGCCGACAGCAGGTTCATGAACTCTTCGGGCAATGCATTTTCGGAAAGGTCGGCCACTTCATCCATGAAGCGGTCATCCTCCCATATTTCTCCCGTCATGGCTATTTCAGGATCTATGTTCGCGGGAGCCCGGGGGGCGAATGTTCGAAAGGTTCCCCATAACACAAGAACGATGGTGATGGCCGTCACAAGGGCAGGGCGCCACCTTATGACGCTTTGCTCTTCCGTTGGTATGCGCGGCAATCTTGCAGGCTCGGGTGCAAGCCTTTCAGCGAAAGATCCGATTCGGGCAAGGGAGGCTTCAATATTTCTGATATTTTCAGAGCACAGGGGGCATTCCTCCACATGCCGGTATGTATTTTTTGAAAATCCCCGGCCGTCCACCACAATAGACATCAGTTCGTTTTCAGAAGGGTGAAGAAGGTTTAAGCTCATACATTCTCCTTGCCGTAAAGCTTTTTTAAAAGCGCGCTGCTTTGCATTTTAACCAATGCCCGGTACAGATGGGTTTTGATGGTGCTCTCACTCCTTGAAAGCGTCTGGGCGATTTCCTTTAATCCCAAATGATCCAAAAACCTCAAAAGGAAAACATCCTTTTCCATTTTGGACAAGCTTGCCATGGCCATTTCCAGATGGTTCCAAAAATCCTTTTTCAGCACGTCCTCCAAAGGATCATCCCGGGCGGCTATTAGGTTTTGAATGTCCTCGGGATTCCTCTCTCCATTTTCCGAAAAAAAACCAATCCACGAGCGAATTTTATTCTTTCGGTAATAATCCCTGACCCGGTTGACCGCGATGCTGTATAGCCAGCTCTTGAATTTTTCAGGCTCCTTCAACTGGGAAATATTTTTAAAAGCCTGGGTGAAAACATCCTGGGTCAGGTCCTCCGCATCCATTTGAGATCTCACCCGGTAGTAGACCATTCTGAAGATATCCCTGTGAAAGAGGCTGATGAGCCCGTTAAAAGCCTCCCGGTTCCCTTCCCGGGCCAGAACAACCTGATCCGTCCCATGGGGGGAGCGGCTTTTCTCCGGATCAAATTTTCCGTTCGGCTTTATTTCTGTCATCATGGGCAATGTAATCCGGAGCCGGTCGCTTCAGCAGGCGGTAAACCTTAACAAACAGATACTTTTTATCGCGATTTACTTGTTGAAGACGCCGGGAACACTTAATTAGTTTACAAGCCATCTACTCGAATGATTCAAAATAAACCCGGTCCATGGGTCACCGGGTTGTGCTTGAAAGAGTTAAATGTTTTTTACTTGTTTTCGGCCTTGATTTAATGATAATGTGCCGCTCGATTAATAGCATAAAATATTCTTCGGTTAAATATCCCTTGCATCAGAATTATTAAAAAACAAGAAAAAGGTGTGTATGGTCATGAATCTCAGCCCTTCAGTGAAAAAACAGTCTCTTGTCATCAGCATTGATGCCGTGGCGGGTTTGATTGTTCAAATCCAGAAAGACAATGGCGAAATTCCCTGGTCGGAAGGAGACAAAACCGATCCCTGGGATCATGTGGAATCCGCCATGGGACTGACCATTGCCGGGTATTACCGGGCCGCGCAAAAGGCTTATTCCTGGATGCGGGACCATCAGCTTGAAGACGGAAGCTGGTATGCATCCTACCGCAATGGAGAGCCGGATGACAAGACCCATGACACCAATATGTCCACCTATATTGCGGTGGGGCTGCTTCATCATTACCTGGTGACAGGGAATAAAACTTTTCTTACGGAGATGTGGGATACCATGGCGGCGGCCATTGAGTTCGCCGTGGATCTTCAAACCCCGGAAGGGGAAATATACTGGGCGAAGAGCCCGGACGGAATTGTTGATCCCACGGCCCTGCTCACGGGGTCAAGTTCGGTCTACATGAGCCTTAAATGCGCCTTGGCGGTGGCTGGAATTCTGGGCATCAAAAGGCCATTATGGCGGGAAGCCTTTTCTAAATTGGGTGAAGCCATTCGGCTAAAGCCGCATTTGTTCAATATGACAAAATCCAGGTTTTCCATGGACTGGTTTTATCCCGTGCTGTGTGGTGCGGTGAGCGGCCCTGCGGCCCATCAGAGAATCGATAAATACTGGAAGAAGTTCATCGTGCAAAATCACGGGGTACTCTGTGTGTCGGATCAGCCCTGGGTGACCATTGCGGAAACGTCGGAACTGTGCCTGGCCCTGTCTGCCATGGGCAATGACAACCTTGCTGGACTCGTGTTTGACTGGATTCAGGAAAGGACGTATGAGGATGGAACCTTCTGGTGTGGGTACACCCATCCGGATGGGGTGATCTGGCCGGAGGATAAAATGTCCTGGACCAATGCCGTGGCCCTTATGGCCGCCGATGCCCTTTATGGATTAACCCCTGCCGGGAAATTATTCGACCACCAGTTCTGGGAAAAATCCGCTTTTTCAGAGTATATTCTCCCTTGAACCCGTAAGTTTTGAGCCGGCAAACTTGAGATGGACAAAACGGATTCAGGGCAAGAATAGCTCCGGAATCCCCCTATAAAAGAGATATTTATTCTTGATTAGAGATCATCGCCCCTATTTTGTCAAAAAAGCCTACATAAATTTCGAAAAATTTTATGTCCGGCATTTTCTTGAACCTCACTTCACCCACCTCGGAGGCAATTTCAGCTTTGTGCGGCCCTGGCATGTTCAACTTTTTGGCGCACCCATTGTCCTGGGTTCTTTTTCCAATGTCATCGGAGCCTCGGACCATAAGGTTAAATTCACGGTCTGGTCCCAGGAAAAATCCATTCAGGGCATCCATATCGGAAATTACTGCCTCATCTGTCCGGGTGTACGCCTCAGTTGTGCCTGTGAAATCAACATTGGAGACAGCTGCATGCTGGCCAACGGAGTGATGATTACCGACGCAGATTGGCATGGCATCTACAACCGCGTGTCCATCGGGCTTAAAGAACCTGTGAATATTGGAAACAATGTCTGGATCGGGGATAGCGCCATCATCTGCAAGGGGGTTCATATCGGGGACAATGCCATTGTGGGCGCCGGAGCGGTTGTGGCCTCGAATGTTGCCGCAAACTCCATTGTGGCCGGGAATCCGGCCAGAAAGATCCGGGATCTTGATCCGGACCAAGCCATGACAACCCGGAAGGAGTGGCTGCCTGAATTCTTCAGAGCCACAAATTACATCGACATGCTTGAAAGGGAAAACTACCAACGCAACACGGTGCTTCATTACCTGAGAACCCTGTTGTTTCCTAAAAAAGAGGACTGATTGGAAGGGCTGAATTGAGGACCCGGAAGCCAGGAATCAGAATCAGGAACTATCTTTTGCCTAAATTGAGCGTTTCAAAATTTTTACATCTAAAAAATTTAAATCAATAGAATCATTAAACATTTCTCATAATCGAAATTTTGAAACGCTCAATTTAGGTTTTGGTTTTATTCTGAATTCTGCCTCCCGTATTCTGCTTGGATATAAGAACAAACCCCCCGAACAGGATTCCCCCCAGCAGCGCGATTCCGCTTCCCATGATAAAAACCATCCTGGACCCCAGGAGTTCAAACACATAGCCGTTTACGAAAAACCCCATCATCAATCCCAGGCCGTAGGTCACGGCATTGTTGAGGCTTTGTCCCATGGTTTTTGCGTGATTCGGGCTTTGGCTGTCCATGTATAAAATGCTGGCCATGTGAAACATACCGTATGTGACGGCATGAAGGGTCTGGGAAAGCAGAATCCAACCCGGTGAAATGAAGAAATACAGGAGCATCCATCGCAAGGCCGCCACAAAAAAAGTAAAGATTAAAACCCTTTCCATGGAAAAGGATTTGAAAATGGTTTTTGAGGCTACCATGGAAAGAATCTCCATGGCCGACGCCAGGGCCCAGGCTGCTCCGATAAAAGCACTTCCGTATCCGGCTTGTTCAAGATGAATGGAAAAAAAACCGTAATATCCCCCGTGGCTTACCAGCATCAGAAAACCAGCGCAAAGAAACACAATCACCGGTTTTTTCAAGAACACACCCAGCCCTCGGTCCTGTGGCGTTTTTTGATCCGCTTGCCTGAAGGGAAGCTTTACGGAAAACAGGGCCTGAAGAAAAGACCCGGCCAGAATGGCGGAAATAATCACAGCAATGGAAAACCGGTCAATGACCCATCCCATGGTGAGAACCATGATAATGAAGCTGCCGGAACCCCAGGCCCTGACCTTCCCGTAGCTCTGTTTTTCAGGCCCGAGGGTATCCACGGTGAGGGCTTCCATGAAAGAAATGATGGGGGAGTAAAAAATGCCGTAGAAAACCGTAATGACCAGCATGGCCGCAAAATTCGTAGTCAGGAGGAACCCCCCCCAGGCTGCAGTGCTTAGGAAACAGCAGGAAACAAAAATCAGTTTTTTTTGATTCAGCCGGTCCGCCAAGGCCCCCCATACCAGGGGAAAGATAATGGCCGTGATGGACCGAATGGAGGATAAAACACCGATTTGAACCCCGTCCAAACCGATATGAAAGCAGTAAAGATTGAAATAGGGGAGGAAAACCCCCATGACTCCGAAATAGATGAAGTACTGGGCGGTGATGGCAGGAGGAAACGTTGATTTGAATCGGGTCATGGACTCCTATTAGAGCATTTTCATGGAAAACTCAACCCGGGGGAATGAAAATGAAGCAAGTCTGCTTTACATTTCATCCGCATGATGGTAGTTTTATTCCACCTCTTCATTGGAATGTCCTTGGATAAAGGGGGATTACAGCCATTTTGCTACAAAGGAGCCGGGAATGGATTTTATCAAAATCAGATTCACCAATCATTTTGATCCTGAGGGTTCTTCAGCCTCAAGGATTACTGAAGACCTGTTTCGCCTGATCAATCCCCTGTTCACGCTTTCGGAAAGAACCCTGAAACCCCAGATCGATGTTTATGAATCCCAAAAGGAGATCCTCATTCTAGCGGAAATCGCAGGGGTTGACAAAGAGGACCTGGAGGTGGAAATCTGCCGGAACACCCTTCGCATTGCAGGCCGAAGAAAGCAGATGCGACCCGGGGAAAAAGGAACTTACCGCCTGGTGGAAATTCAATACGGGCCCTTTGAACGGTGCCTGGTCCTGCCTTCCATGGTGGATACGGAAAAGGTCTCGGCTTCCTATGTGAACGGTCTTCTTCATATCCAGCTGTCCAAAATATCCGATAGAACAAAAACCAATCAGATTCAGTTTTAGCAGGGGGGATCATCATCATGGAAAATCCGAAGCAGCCTGAAGCCGGAAACGGAAAACTGCCTGAAATACTGTCCATATTGCCTCTGTTTGACACCACGCTCTTTCCTAAAATGGTTTTGCCGCTGGTGGTCATGCAGAAGGACTCCATCCGATTGGTGGATGAGGCCATGTCCAAAGACCGCATCATCGGGCTCATCGCCACCAAAGAAAAGAAAAAAGAATCGGAAAACCCCGCGGACAAACTTTACAGTTACGGAACCTGCGCCCTGATCCTGAAAATGGCCAAGGTCGAGGATGACAAAGCCCAGCTCCTTGTCCAGGGTTTAAGCCGGTTCAGAGTCGTTGAATACGCCAAAACCTCGCCCTACATGGAGGCCAAGGTGGAGTATATCACGGATTTTGGGGAATCCGATACCGAGATCCAGGCCCTGATGTCCAACATGGTCAGTCTGTTCGGGCGCATTGTGGAACTTTCTCCCGGCCTTCCCCAGGAAATGGGGCAAATGGTCAAGAGTGTCCAGGAGCCTGGCATTCTTGCCGATATGGTGGCCTCCATCATCAATTCAAACCTGGAAGAGAAACAGAAAATCCTGGAAACCCTGGACATCAAGAAGCGGCTTCAGGAAGTCACCCTTCTTGCCAACCATCAACTGGAAATTCTGGAGTTGGGCAACAAAATCCAGACCCAGGTCAAAGGGGACATGGATAAAAGTCAGCGGGAATATTATCTTCGCCAGCAACTCAAGGCCATTCAGGAAGAGTTGGGAGAAAAGGATGAAAATACGGTTCAACTGGAAGAGTACCGGGAAAAATTAAAAGTAAAAAACCTGCCGGAAGAAGCCATGAAAGAAGCCCAGCGGGAACTGGACCGGCTTGCCCGAATGCACCCGTCTTCGGCGGAATACACTGTGGCTCTCACCTATCTGGATTGGATGACCTCCCTGCCCTGGAATGAAAGCACCACGGATAATCTTGATATCCAGGCAGCCCGGAAGATCCTGGATGAGGACCATTACGGGCTTGAAAAGGCCAAGAAAAGGATCATCGAATACCTTGCGGTAAAAAAGCTCAAGCCTGAATCCAAAGGCCCCATCTTGTGCTTTGCCGGTCCTCCGGGTACGGGGAAAACCTCCCTGGGGCGGTCCATTGCCAAAGCCCTGGGAAGAAAATTCTTTCGAATATCCTTGGGTGGCGTGAGGGATGAAGCGGAAATCCGGGGTCACCGAAGAACCTATGTGGGGGCTCTTCCCGGCCGGATTATTCAGGGCATCCGCCGAAGTGAATCCAACAACCCCATCTTCATGCTGGATGAAATCGATAAGGTGGGCTCCGATTTCCGGGGAGACCCGTCCTCGGCCCTTCTGGAGGTTTTGGATCCGGAGCAGAACAATTCCTTTACCGATCATTATCTGGATGTGTCCTTTGATCTGTCCAAGGTCATGTTCATCACCACGGCCAATGTTCTGGACACCATCCCCCCGGCCCTTCGGGATCGAATGGAAGTCCTTGAAATGGTGGGTTACACCCTGGATGAAAAGCTAAGCATTACCAAACGATACCTGATACCGCGCCAAAGGGAAGCCCACGGCCTGAAATCCGGCCAGATTTCCTTTACCAAAGGGGCGATCAAAAAAGTCATTGCAGGTTATACCCGGGAAGCGGGCCTAAGAAACCTGGAAAGGGAAATCGCCAACATCTGCAGGGCCGTGGCCGCAAAAATTGCAGCCGATGAATCC
>VMSV01000209.1 GCA_013791935.1 Desulfobacteraceae bacterium
ATCCAAAATGATCCCGAGGTGGCCTGGAATTACAACCCCATTCACTGCAAAAGGTGTATTAATGAAGGTTCTTTTGATTGCTCCACCCTACCCTCTGGAAGAATTCCCTTCTCCTCCCCTGGGTTTATGCTATGCCGCCGCTGCCTTCGAAGCCGCAGGCTGTTCCGTCCGCATTCTGGATTTCATTGTTCAGAAATATTCCGCTGAAAAAATAAAACAAACCCTGGATGAATTTAAACCCGATGTTGTGGGCACCAACTCAGTCACCATGAATCACAACCAGGCGGTTTCCATTTTAAAAGAGGTGAAAACCCTTTCCCCTAAAGTCATCATCCTCATGGGAGGCCCCCACATTTCATTTGATTATGAGGCTTCCCTGACGGCTCATCCTGAAATCGACATGGCTGTCATCGGGGAAGGTGAAATCACCATTAAGGAGATCGTACCGGTTCTGCATGACCGCAAAGCCTGGGCTTCGATCAAAGGCATTGCTTTCCTCGACGGGGGCCGTTTGGTGAAAACCCCGGACAGGGAACTGCTCAAAGACCTGGACGCCCTCCCCCATCCCCCAAGGAAGATGCTGCCCCTCTCCAAATACTTGGCACTCGGGCTTCCGGCCAGCATCATCACCAGCCGGGGCTGCCCCAACCAGTGCATTTTCTGTGTGGGAAGGAGAATGGTGGGGTCCAAATTCCGCACAAGAAGCGTTTCGTTGATTATGGATGAAATTCAAGAGCTTCTGGATATGGGGTTTGAACAGATCAATTTTGCCGATGATTTTTTCACCGTGGATAAAAAACGGGTGAAACAAATCTGCTCGGAAATCAAGGCAAGGGGCTTGAATTTCGGTTGGAGCATTTTCGCACGGGCCGACTCCGTGGACCTGGATGTTATGGAAACCATGAAGGACGCGGGATGCCACACGGTGCTCTTCGGAATTGAATCCGGAAACCAGGAAATTCTCAATACGGTTCGAAAACGGATCAAGATAGAGCAGATCAAAAAAGCCGTGGAAATCAGCAAGGCAGCGGGTCTTCGGGTGTTCGGCTCTTTTATCGTGGGCCTTCCCGGAGAAACCCATGAGACGTTGTTGGACTCCCACAATCTGGCCACCGAACTGGACATCCTCTACGGGTACCATTTCCTATCCCCCTTTCCCGGAACCACCCTGATGGAGGAGATTGAAAATTACGACCTGGAAATTCTCACCGACGACTGGTCCCGGTTTGATGCCAACCAGGCCATCGTGAGGACCTCAAGTCTTTCACCGGAAGACATCATCGGGTTTGTTGAAGAATACTACAATAAAAAGATTCAGGCTGATGAAGAGGACCTCGCCAAGCGCCACGCCCTGGGCCTTTGCACCGAGACGGAACTGATGGTGATGCAGGGCAACAAGAAAATGGACGTGGTCTACAACCTGCTGTCCAAGGACATCATCGAAGCCCTGGCAGCCCTGCCGGCTTCAAATGGTGGGGACATCACCCTGCTTGCGGAGAGCATCTCCGGTCTCATCGACAGAAAGGCCGAAATCGTAGAGCCTGCTATTACGCATCTGGTGAAACGTGGATATTTAAAGAAAA
>VMSV01000178.1 GCA_013791935.1 Desulfobacteraceae bacterium
CACGGCGATTTTTCCGCCGGGCAAGGCCCAGGCGTTGGGGCTGGAACTGTTCAATACCTTGAATTCATAGGGAAGATTCCGGTCGCTCACGGCCGAAAGCTTTCGGCCCACCTCACTCACATAAAGACCCACCTGGGGATCGGCCACATAATCGCCTCCCTGCATCTGCCGGCTGGGCACATATTGTTCCCGGCCCACTTGAAGCTCCCGGGCTTCGGACACCAGGGACAGTTCATTTCTTCCGGTCACGGGATTCGTGGCACATCCCGCAAGGATGGAACAAGCCACCAAAACGGAGAACATTAATTTTTTCATCAGGGTGTACCTCGTGAATAAGGAGTTATGTCGCAATTATAGGAGAGGGAGGGATGCCTGTCAAGCTCGGGGCTCCTGTTTTTTCCCTTGACCGGTTTTAAGGGCCTGTGATAATTGACATCATTCTTTTGGCCGACGTAGCTCAGTTGGCAGAGCAGCTGATTCGTAATCAGCAGGTCAGCGGTTCGACTCCGCTCGTCGGCTCCAAAAAAAACAAAGGGGATATCGGGACATTACGTCCGGCATCCCCTTTGTTTTTTCATTCTCAAAAGTAGTCAAATCAGAGTTTTCCATCCCCTTGTCTTCATCTTTGACGATGGAGTTATGCCCGATTTGACCAACGCTGAAAAGAGGGTCAAGTCAACCCGATTCCTCCTGTGGCAGTTGAATTGACATGCAGACAGGTTCATTAACATAGACAGATCAACCTAATTCGGCCCACTTCGCGGCCCTCTCAGGCAAGCGCCCTCTGGTCCACTCCATAATGCACTTCTTCTTCATTCGTGTTCTGGCCACTACTTTAATAAACACGACTCGGCAAGCGTTTTCCGATCAGGCCGATCTTTTTGACGCAGGCTCCTCTGGGCCATAAAGTTGGGATACCGCCTGGAAATCAACCTTTTTAACAATGGATAACGATCGAAAACCCGAGGCACTTTGAATCGATTCAAGATCTTGCAATCATCCCGCGTATCCATGATTGTCAAAGATCTTGCCAGCCAATCATGGTCAATATTCTCTTCGAGACTTTTGTCGATGTACGCAGACAGGTGTTCCCTCGGCAACTGAGTCAGCGGTTGCTGGATTCCAACGGTCCCGGTGCAGAAAGCACATGCCGAAGGAGGTGTCGACGAGTTGGCATAGTCAAGAAGAGCTGCCTGGAAGGTGTCGCTATCAACGATGGGAATACGGTCGGTCTTTTCGGATTTGCCAGTCAACTTGGCTGCATAAATGATCTGCGGACATTTGTAGAAATAACCCTCACGGATCGCATGACAGCCCCATACATTGGCATTCTTGCAGGCAGCATACACCTTGTCAATCAAACCTTTGTCACGGGTCCCTTTCAGGCTGAAGGTGGCGCGAAATTGCTCATAAGAGAAGATGGTTAATTTTTTCCCCAAGGCATCGGCCTTTTCCTGGATAAAAACGATATCCTCCTTGGTTTTAGGCACACCGGGATAAAGAGAGACTTCAAATTCATCGATAGCCTGCCAGACCGCCTCGCTGGCCTTACGGAGAAGGACGCCGTTTGTGACCAAGGTGAAATGATCGCTAATGCCCGTGGATCTAGCCGCTTCAACCACCCGGCCGAGATGCTTATGCAACAAGGGCTCGCCACCAATGACCTTCACGAATCGAGGACGATAATACTTGGCCATGATGGAAAATGATCGATGAACCGAATCCGGGTCGGCAAACCAGGCAGGCATCAACGGGGAAGCGTGATTACAGGCATTGCAGTTGAGATTACAGTGATCGGTGACAATCAGCTCAAGATGAGTCGGCGAATAAATCAAACCATTTTCAAGTCTGCTTTTTCCATGACCTTGCATATCCACAGTGGCGCCTTTCGCTATCCGCAGTCTGATTACCCCTTACAAGATCAAATCAGCCTTTCTTCAAATCCTGGAACCATGGAATTCGTCAAAATGAATATAACTTTACTGCCAGGCTGCGTATGTTTCCCCTCCGGCAATCCAGGAGATCATCCCGCCTGAAACCCTGGGCTTCTGGTCATCCAGAGCATTGTCGGTCAGACGGACGACTTTTGGATTTTCAGCCTGGAGATCATAGTAGAAGATCTCGCTTCCGGTGACTCCGGAGAGCACGCCCGACCAAACGATGAGATCATTTTCAATCCGGGGGATTGAAGGCCACAGTCCATCGTTTGTTGTATTGTCCGTTACTTTGACAATATGCGGGGATGCCGCTTGGGTGTCGTAGTAGTATATTTCGTTATCCGTGCCGTCTGATGCAGCCCAGACGATTATACCGTCGGATATTTGGGGATAATCGTCGGCCACCGAATTGTTCGTCACCCGGACAACGGCGGGAGAAGCCCCATTGGCATCGGCATAATAGATCTCATCGCTTGATCCGCCACCTCCTCCATACCACGCGACAATTCCGTTATGGACCACGGGATGTGCATTCCATCCCCCATTCGTCAGCTTGATCGGTGTTGGTGAATCTGCATCCAGGTCGCAGACGTAAATATCGAAGGTTGGCCAAAGGCCCGCCATCCAGGTGACAAACCGGCCGTCGGTTTTTGGGAAAGGATCGGAGTCACTGATCGTTACCGGAAAATCAACCTGCTCATCCGTATCGAAGTTGTAGCAATGGACAATGTTGTTGTTACCAACCCAGACCACAATTCGACCCCGGGTGTGGAAAACGTCAACGCTTTCGATCGCGCCGCTGATGTCTACAACTTCAGGAGAGGCGTCAGAAAGGTCATAAGCATAAATACGGTAGGAAGCTCCGTCCCAAGCCCTCCAGACCACGAGGTTGTCATGCACCACCACATGCCACAAGGAGTCCCCTCCGTCAATCCAACCGACATCCGGTGAAATAACCTGGGGTGCAGCGGTCCCTTCGGGTTTTTGAAAAAAAATCCGGGTTTGGCTGCCTGCAGATAGCTTGGCGCTCCATACCACGGAAGTACCATCGGTGGAAGAGTCGGTCGACTGAATGGAAGTTGATGATAGAAGCACAGGGGTCATGCCCGTCGAATCGGCCTTGTTGCTATCGGAACAGGCGAAAAGGAACAGGGGGGTCACGACGAAAAGAGCCAGGGACAAATATTTATTTTTGAACATGTTCACCTGCCATAAAAAAATAGGGAACGGATGCAAATGATTTATACTTGTCGGCAAATTAGTGAAAAAAGCCCTCCTTGTCAACAGAATTCCCGGGTCGCTACAGGGTAATTGCATGTCTTGAGCGGAGTATGTCATACTGATCAATTGCCCGGTTTCATCCTTGGTGAGCAAACACCCTTGCCAAACCAGACACACAAGAAAAGCCCTATTTTCCTTCATACCCTTGGGGATCCTTTTGAAATTCCGGATCACCTCAAGATCATATTTAAAAATCGATACGGCCTTGTCCAACGACCCTTGCGGATCAGCGCTTCTTCCCAAGGCCCGGTGGATGGGATTTTCCCTGTGAAGTTCATCCGGCAGACAGCATGATCGGATTTTATCCAGAAACCCTTTTGTCCCCAACACCAATCCATAACGGAAATCCTCCCACAGGCGCTTTTCCTCTTTTGCATGGTTCTGCGCTTTTATCCGGTAAGCCTTGTGTTTATCTTTGGCTTAAAAAAAACGGCATACCGCTCCACCATGTCTCCTATGGTGTCCAAAAACAGTTGGCGGTCCTCATCATCGCGGAAAATCTCTTTTCGTTCATTCCCCAGGGACAAGACATGATAAAGCCCACCTTCATATTCTATTCTCCAGGGTCTGCCCTGGCATACGGAATATGTCGAGTAGACCGGTTTCTTCAGTGAAGATAATGCTTCCACGACTAGTCTTTTAATGACGCCTTGCCGCAAGCGGCTACTACGTGCCTGCCGTTTATGCCTTGGCTTTACCGTTGTCACCGGCCCCTCTCAGAACCGTGCTTGCGCTATTTACGCACACGGCTCCTCACATGGTCAATGCACAAAGAAGCCTTACTTGGCCTTCTTTGCTATACGACGCAATTTAGTTCCCACCGGTTCCCCGCTTCTGTGAACGGCCCATGTTTCCTCACACAGCGCTCCCATGTGTAGCCTCCTTCCCTCCAGCAGCATTACCCGCCTTCACTGGTACTACGAGACTATCCGACTCCCTGTGCTGAATTTGCCTTCCTCCCTCTTCAGTTGTCCGGCATACTCTCAATTGCTCGAAAGAGGCACAGGGCCTCCCGGGTTGCCGTGTATGAACCTTGTCGGACCAAGTTAATGTACTGTTTTTATAAATAATAGGCTTCAAATATTGGCTAATAAAAGTCTAAGCGCCACCTTTTTAGCCCTAGGAAAGTGGTTTTAAGGAAAAATGGCCCCTATATCTTCTGCCAAAATATGAAAGGAAATGGATAGATGCGGTTTTGAAGAATAGCGGGAATAAAAAGCGGGATAAAAAATGGACTGAAAGAATTGCAGTCGGTGACATGGATTTTGTCATCGCAACGAAAGCGAAACATGGCGCAAAAGGAATTGGGCGCAAAGTAATTGAAAGCAATATTGGATTTGAACTCAAGGAGCCCCAAGAACCTTACATGCCTGTTTTTGACCCTAAAAAGGGACCGCTTAGCCCAAATAACGCCTATTTATTGGACGTTTAACTATATAATTAACAGTCTATTAGCTTGGTCCGACAAGGATGACAGGGCCCAGTCAGCTCGCTTCGCTCGGTGCTGCGCGATCTTCCGGCATGTTACCATGCAAAGCGCTGTCTTTCGACCGCACGTCAGACAGATCTCCCCGGATAAGAACGTGATCTGTCGCTATGCAACCGCGGCATTTACCGTGTCTCCTAAACCCGGGGCTTTGTCATGTTGTGCTGACTTGCCCGGAGACCTGGCCTTGTATGCCATTTCTGTTCGTCGGCTCATAGTTTGCAATCGGGGTTGGACGCTCCCCGGGGTGGCTCTCACCTACGGTGAGCCTTTCGCTGCGCTCCGCCTTCGGACGGTCCCTCGCGAGACCGCCCTTGTTTTTGGATAGTATTTATGTTCCTGTCTCACGACAGGAATAGGGTTTACATACAGGGGACTTTCACCCCATAAGATCACACCCATGCCGGGCGTACACAAAGACTTAAATGGCAACGGCAAAAAGCCGCCGTGCGTTAAGCACACGTTCGCAAGTTTGTTTGACGTTGAAATCCATAAAAATCTCCTTCGAAATCTTCCAATAAATAGCTTGACATTACGGTAATACTGTAATACGGTACAAAGCATGTTTAACATCAAATTAGGAGCGGAAAAAATGGAACCATTGATTAGTAGTAAATTGACTACAAAATATCAGGCAACTATCCCTGAAAAAATTAGATCTATTCTTGGAATTAGTGCAGGTGATTCGGTGGCATTCGAAATAGACTCAAAAAAACAGGTGATTGTCCGAAAATTGAATCCTGTCGATATTGAGTTTGCAAAAGCCTTAGAAGGGACTATGTCAGAGTGGCTTTCAGGGCATGATGAAGAGGCTTATCGTGATTTATAATCAATTTGATATTGTAGTCGTCCCTTTCCCCTTTACAGATTTTAATACTGATAAAAGGCGTCCTGCTTTGGTGTTATCAACAAAAAACTTTAACAATCAAAGTGGGAATTGTGTTTTGGCAATGATAACAAGTCAAAACAATCCTGACTGGCCATTGGATACTCGAATTGGTAGCATTCAGAAAGCTGGCTTAAAAGCTCCTTCAAAGATTAGGATGAAATTTTTTACCCTTGATAGTCGTTTGATTGATAGAAAAATAGGTGGGCTATCAAAAAAAGACCAGCTGGCTGTTATGAAGGCTTTGTATAGTTTAATGAATATAAAAGCAGAATAAAGGGATCGAATTGCTAATCGGGTAAGGGGGAGTTTTTCTCTCCCCCTCCCCACACCACCTATCATGCGGGTCCGCAATAGGCGGTTCCCAGAGGCTACGGAGCCGTAGCCGGGTAATGGATGTTCACCCACAGATCTTTGACAGAGAGCAAACCTTGATCCTTGAGCCATTGATTGGTCATGCCCGTCTGGGTTGCCAGCGTCC
>VMSV01000252.1 GCA_013791935.1 Desulfobacteraceae bacterium
CCCCTGGGGTTGACCCAGAAACACCTGCCGGAAAAATGGATGAGAGACAGCAAAATACTCGACATCTTTGAAGGCACCGGCCAGATCCAGCATTTGATCATTGCCCGGAATATTCTAAAGCTTTCAAGCAAGGAATTGAAGTAACCAAAACTCAATCATCAAGGAGAAATTCACCATGGAAATTAAAGACCGCGTAGGATTTGTTACAGGGGGTGCCAGCGGATTGGGGGCTGCCACGGTTGAAATGCTGTATGGAAAAGGCGCAAAGGTCATGATCGCCGATTTTAATGAAGCAAACGGCAAGGCCTTGGTTGAAAAACTCGGAGATCGCGCCGCTTTCTGCCTGATGGATGTGACCAATCCTGAGCAGGTAAAAGCCGGGATTGAAAAGGCCATGGAAATGTTTGGCGCCATCGATATTCTGGTCAACTGCGCAGGAACCGGGTTTGCCATGAAAACCGTGGGCAAGGATGGCCCCCATGATCTGAATGTTTTTAAAAAGATCGTGGAAATCAATTTATTCGGGACCTTTGATACCTTGCGGCAGGCAGCATTTCACATGCAGAAAAATGCTCCCAATGAGGATAAGGAACGGGGTGTGATTATCAATACCGCCTCTGTTGCCGCTTTTGAAGGACAAATTGGCCAAGTGGCCTATTCCGCATCCAAAGCAGGTGTGGTGGGCATGACCCTGACCATTGCAAGGGATCTGGCACGAACCGGCATCCGGATTTGTGCCATTGCCCCGGGTCTGTTTGATACCCCGCTCCTGGCCATGCTGCCCAAGGAAGCCAAGGATGCCCTGGGGGTCCAAGTTCCCTTTCCGGACCGGCTGGGCAAACCCAAGGAATTCGCCAGGATGGTCCAGTCGATTGTTGAAAATCCTTATCTCAATGGCGAAACCATTCGTCTGGACGGTGCCATCCGCATGACGCCGAAATGATCAAACCACAGGAGGTGTTCCCCCATGGATTTTAAATACGATGACGAAGCCGAAGCATTGCGAACAAAAATTCGCGAGTTTGTCAAGGCGAACATTCCACCGGATATTGCTCTCGGTTTGTTTGCCGACGAGCACTTTCAGGATGACTGGGATTTCAGCATGAAAATCGCCAAAAAACTTTCCGAAACCGGATGGCTCACCATGGCCTGGCCCAAGGAGCACAGCGGCATGGGGGCCTCGGTGTGGGAACGTTGCGTGTTTGGAGAAGAAATCGGGTATTGGGGCATTCCCGGCGGAGGCATGGGGGTGAGCGGAACCGCATGGGTGGGGCCCTCCCTGATGCTTTTCGGGACCGAAGCACAGATGAATAAATATCTTCCCATGATCGCTTCGGGAAGTGATGACGGCATCTGGTGCACGGGATACAGCGAACCGGATTCCGGAAGTGACCTCGCCAGCCTTCAAACCCGGGCCGAGCGGGTGGGAGACGAATACATCATTAATGGCCAGAAGGTCTGGAACAGCGCAGGACACCACGCCCGGTGGTGCTGGCTGGCCTGCCGAACGGATCCCAATGCCAAGCGAAAACATGACGGCATCAGCGTGATGATGGTGGATATGAAAAGCCCGGGGGTCACGGTGCGGCCCATTCCCAATCTCTTCGGGGCCCACATCTTCAATGAGATTTTCTTCAAGGATGTGAGGGTGCCGGCGGAAAACCTGGTGGGAAAGGAAAACAACGGGTGGGCCCAGCTCATGCAGGCCCTGGCCTTTGAACGTGGAATCTCCCTGGGTTCCAGCAGCACCGCCCAGAGAATTTTAGACGAGATGGTTCAATACGCCAAGGAAACCGGGGCCATAAAAAAGGCGGAGATCCGCATGAAACTTGCGGACCTGGCCACGGACATCCGGACCCTTCGGATTCTTGCTTTGGAGGCGGCCTGGAAGGCGGCAAAAGGGGAACTGGTGATCTATGAGCCCAGCAGGGATAAATCCTACAACGATGAGATCCTGGAAAAGATGGGGCAACTGGGCACGGAAATCATCGGGGCCTATTCCCAGGTGGATCCTCTGGTTCGAAAGACAAAATACAAAAGATTGTCCGGCATGATGGAATGGAACTACTGGTCCACCGCAGGCATGTGGAATGCCGCAGGCACCACGGACACCAACCGGAACATCGTGGCTCAGTTCAAACTCGGGCTACCCAGGGGCTATTGAAAACAGTGATGAGTGACGAGTGATGAGTGATGAGTAACCGTTTTTTCAGTTCACCGTTCACTGTTAACTGTTCACGGTTTTTATATAAGGAGGACCTATGGATTTCAGCTTTACAAAAGACCAGGATCTGATTCGTAAATCAGCCAGAGAATTCTTCGAGAAGGAATGCCCCAAGGAAAAAGTCCGGGAACTGAAAAAAGATTCCAAGGGTTTTGACCCCAAAACCTGGAAAAAAATGGCGGATCTGGGGTTTTTAGGGCTTGTGATTCCTGAATCGTACCAGGGCACGGAAGGTGAATTCCTGGATCTCATGATCTTTATGGAAGAACTGGGACGAAACATTGTTCCCTGCCCTTATTTCACCACCGTTTGCCAGTGCGGCCTGGCCCTTGATGCCTATGGAACGGCTGACCAGAAGAAAAAGTTTCTTCCCGGTATCGCCGGAAAGGGTGAGGTGTGGAGCTATGCAGTGAATGAGGAAAAGGCGGATTACAGCCCGGAGGACATTCAATTGAAAGCAGCGGCTTCGGGAAACGGTTTTGAGCTTACGGGAGAAAAACTGTTCGTTCCCTATGCCAATTCCGCCAAATGGCTCCTGGTTCCGGCACGAACCGGTCAAACCGGGGATCCTCGGGAGGGCATCACCTTTTTCATGGTGGACGCATCCGCAAAGGGAGTTTCGGTAGAAGAAATCCCCACGGCCGCAAAGGACATGAAATGTGAAGTCCGGTTTGATCAAGTTCAGGTTCCCGAGGAAAATATCTTAGGCTCCGAAAACAACGGATTTCAGATCATGGAATACCTTCTTCAAATGGGCGGCGTTCTAAAGTCGGCTGAAATGTCCGGCGGTATGCAGGAAGCCATGGAGCTTGCCAATGCCTATGCCAAGACCCGGCACCAATTCGGCAAACCCATCGGCTCCTTTCAGTCCCTTCAACACCGATTGGTAAAAATGCTCACCCATGTGGATGGCCTGAAGCATCTGGTGTATGAAGCGGCCTGGAACATTAATGAGGGGACGCCGGATCGAATGCTCAATTCCATGGTCAAGGCCAAGGCCAACGATGCCTATCACCGGGTCTGCATCGATGCGGTGTATATTCACGGGGCCATCGGCTGGACCGAGGAAATGGATGTGAGCCTTTACTTGTTGCGTTCCAAGGCCAACGAAAATGATTGCGGAGGAACCCTCTTCCACAAGGAACGTATTGCCGAAGAACTTGAAAAATCCGAACCCATGTTCTTGTCCATGAGGTCGTAATTTCCTGTTGCATTCAAAATAATGCCAAGGCGGCAAGGAGATGGCTACCCGTGTGTACGTTGTTTGTGCATCGAGGAGCCTGACGGCACAGCCAAAACCGGCAGCGTTTGAATGTGACTTGGAATAGCAACGCCAGCCTTTTTTCAGAGGAGGTGTTTATGTTTCATCCTAGAGCCTATGCTGCGAAAACACCGGACAGACCTGCCTTTATCCTGGCCGATTCCGGGGAGATCATTACATTCGGCAAATTGGAAAGCCATATCAACCAAGGCGCCCACTATTTCAGGCACCTGGGGCTTCAACCCAAGGATCATATCTGCATCCTGATGGAAAACAACAGTCGTTTTCTGGAAGTGGTGATGGCGGCCCAGACCGCAGGGCTTTACTACACCACCATCAGCAGCTATCTTAAACCCGCGGAGATCGAATATATTTTAAACGATTCCGGTTCAAGGGTTCTCGTCACCTCCCTCGCCATGAAGGACGGTCTGGCCGAGATTCGGAGCAACTGCCCGAAACTGGAGTACATCCTCATGATGAACGGTGTGATCCCGGGTTGTGTGCCCTATGAAACGCAGATTGAAGGATTCCCCGAAAACCCCATTCCCCTGTGCAACACAGGAAGGGACATGCTCTATTCTTCCGGCACCACGGGTAGACCCAAGGGGGTGGTATCCACGACAGAGGAAGTCCCCTTTGGCGAAACCATGGATTCCGTCAAGCTTCTCGTTGCTTTGTATAATTTCAATGAAGACACGGTCTATCTTTCCACAGCACCCCTCTATCACGCAGCTCCTTTGCGCTTCTGCATGTGGGTTTTAAGTGCCGGCGGGACCGTGGTGGTGATGAAAAAATTCGACCCCTTGGGGGCTCTTTCCCTGATTGAAAAATACCGGGTCACCCACAGTCAGTGGGTGCCCACCATGTTCATCCGCATGCTGAAGCTTCCGGAAGACCAGAGAAACTCCTTTGATCTGTCCTCCCACAAACTCGCCATTCACGCGGCCGCGCCCTGCCCTGTGGAAGTCAAGGAAGCCATGATCCGGTGGTGGGGCCCCATCATCTTCGAGTATTATGCCGGAACCGAGGGGAACTCCTTTATCGCCATCACTTCGGAAGAATGGATGACCCACAAGGGTTCAGTGGGCAGATGCTTTATCGGAAAGGCCCATATTCTCGATGACAAAGAAAATGAACTTCCTGCCGGACAATCCGGAACCATTTTCATTGAAGGCGGGAATACTTTTGAATACCACAATGATCCGGCCAAAACCACGGAATCCAGATCTTCCAATGGATGGAACACCATCGGCGATATGGGATATTTGGACGAAGAAGGATATCTGTACCTCACGGACCGGAAAGCCAATATGATCATCTCCGGCGGGGTGAATATCTATCCCCAGGAAGTGGAGAATCTTTTGGCCATGCATCCCAAGATCATGGATTTAGCGGTGTTCGGCCTTCCCAATCCGGATTTCGGGGAGGAGGTAAAAGCTGTAGTGGAACTCCATGACCCGGAGGAAGCCGGTCCAGCTTTGGAAGCGGAACTCATGGCCTTCTGCCATGAGCGACTGGCCAAATACAAATGTCCGAAAAGCATTGATTTTATGAATGAACTGCCCAGGACCCCCACGGGAAAACTCATCAAACGGTTGCTGAGGGACCAGTATATTAAAGCCGGAGTCGG
>VMSV01000096.1 GCA_013791935.1 Desulfobacteraceae bacterium
AACGACTAAGGCTGTAACCTAAAAGCTTACCGATCGAGCAGGATTAAAATACCAGCAGCAAGGGCCAAGATCCCCATGATCATGTATAGTCCATTAAAGCTGAAGTTGGTCAATGCAATTAGCCCAGTCATGATGAGCCAGGTGCTCAGTAAGATCATTCCCAAGTTCTTAGGTAGTCTCATTTTACTCATTTTGCTCACCTCCTCGTGTAAAAAGTACGGGGGCCTACAACACCAGCAATATACGTTTGGATATTGCTGTCCCGACGTTTGAGAATACAGATTTTTCCGCCTCTTTCCTGATTTCTTTCATACCATACCTGCTTTTTGAACAATGATGCCAGTAACTCATGTCCTTTCAGTTGAACAGGAAGCAGCATAGCGTAAGGTTGAAACGTTCCGTGTCCCTGCCCATTTGAACCCTGAGGCCGCATCGTGATAGCGGTCTTGGCATTCTCCGCAGATGGGCTTTTGGGGAGAATGCATCAGTGGTTGTCACTGCAAGCAGGGCAATATCAATAGGATGTTATATATTGCTACAAAGGGAAACGAATTTATTGGGCGCCTGCCGACATACTGCAATTCCCATCCCAAGACAGATCACATGGCATCAATTCGACGTTCTGCTCTCGTCATCCCAATTACAGTCTACAGTCCATTGTAAAAGACAACGACTCTGTCGTCACCGCCGCCCGCCACGCTTGCCATAGTCGAGAGCTGCGTTTTTGTTGCCTGGTTTCCGTTAAGTTCCGCGTCGAGGAACATAAGCGCCCATGTAAAGATGTCGTTGGTCGAGGCAACGTCGAACCCGTGTTCCACACCTTCGAGTGAAATCAGCTCGCGGGTTCCGGTCAGGCGAGACATGCCGGTTTCCACTTCGCTGATCGGAGCGACCGTGTCCGCCGTTCCACTGATGCCTAAAAAAGGCAGAGTGACGTTGTCGAGCCCTTGCTGGTTGCGTCCGAATGCAGGCAGAATGGCCTGCCCGAAATAAGGCACGTAACCGACCGCCGCCTTAATCCGCAGATCGGTGGTAACCTGTTTCGACGACGCTCCGATATCGAAGTATGAGGTAGTCAGGCTGGCGCCGTCCAACAGCATCATTGTCTCGCCGCCCATACTCGCTCCAAAGCCTCCGATCCGTGTTTCATCGAGGTGACCCTGCCACTGCGGATCCTCGAGCACGAGGGTAAGCGCCGCGGATATCGCAAGCGGTCTCAGTGCCTGCATAGCAGTGAAGTCGTCCAGGTTCGACGCTATGTCGATAGAGTCGCCTATGTTGTCGATCTTAAGATCGGAAAAGCGGAAGTCGCCGTGAAACGGGGCGATTACTACATAACCGTGACTGGCTAAAGAGGACAGCGCTGTAAAATATGCTTCGGATGATATCGGGCTGTTGCCGTAGCCATGCGAAAACACTATCACCGGATAACTCTCCGAGTCGTCCGCAAATAAAGGCAGATCCAATCCTGTCTGCATGTGTGGCACGACCTCGCCGGTCGGCAGTTGATAATCGGGACGAGGGTTGTCGGCCGTAGTGGGATAGCACACGATCACTGCAACCTCAATCTCATCTCCGGTGAAGGAACCATAGAGAGTCGAGTCCATCGGCGCGGTAACCGAGGCAATCAGCGTATTATCCGGGTCCTCCAGCAGGTCGGTTACATAACTGCCCCTGCCTTCCCAATAATCATTCACATCCCCGTCGGCTGGTATTTGACTGAAATCCTGGGCAATATTGGTGCACGCAACCGCATAAGGACCCGGAAACGCCAAAGGCTGAACAACGTCAGTCGGCGCCAGGGCATCCGGCGGATTGATGCTGTCACCACCGCCGCCACATCCGGAGGATGTTAATACGATTCCCAATAAAATCCCCAATAGCAATATCCTCAAGAATCCTTTCATTACCGCCCCTCCTCGTCCTTGGAATTTGATGATTTTTATACTTATTCTGAATGATGCTGACTTTTTCCATAAAGTTGTTCCGCATGCATCGTTGCCAATTTTTGATCAATTTTCTTCTATACCATCAATTTTTGCGCCAAGCTTCAAATAACAGGATGGCGTCACTCATCATCTTGATTTATATTGATATTATATGGTTAGAGTACTTTTATATCAGTCGGTATCAGCCACGTAATAAAGGTCATATGTGCCCAATAGATCATATATGACCTTTATTTGTTTGAGATTCCTTGATGCTACGGGGTGACAAAATATGATAATGTCGGGGTAGCTATGGGGACGTGTCCCTATGCATTCATAGGCATTCAGCCCATCCAGGCAAAAAAGCTGAACGGGCACAGTACAAAATACCGGTCACCGGACGAGGCCCGGAGAGCGAAGAAAAAAATTCAGAGAATTTTGGGGTCGGAGAGAAACAAAGTGAGACGGATTTCTCAAAAAGGGAGTGGGTTAACTGAGGCCATTGCTGCGTTAATACCCCCCTTAACTGGCTAATACAAAAAGAAAAACGAACCTGCCAAAGATGCCTGTTTTGGCCAATGAAAGGGTTCGTTTTGTTTAAAATGGTGGAGGCGCCGGGAGTTGAACCCGGGTCCGAAAATAGTCCACACAGGCGTCTACATACATGTCCTGAATTTTGAGTTTCGCTTATCGGGTCTCCTTCAGGCCGGATGCCCTATAAACTATCCTGTTTAATTTAACCGGTTCAGCAACAGGCAAGTTGAAACGGCTGTCCTGCTAGTCGACGCCCTTTTCAGGACCGCAGGAGTTTCCTGAAAGGACGGTAGCCGTCTTAAGCGGCTACAGCGTAGTTATAATCGTCTGCGATTAAGTTATTTCCCATCGTTTAACGAGCAGACAGGAAGCTCGGTATGCAACCTGGGTTTCATTATCCCCGTCGAAACCATTTCGCCCCCATGGGTTTTGGCGGAATGAAATTTGAGCCTAAGGTAATCAAAGCAGAAGGGTTTGTCAAGTATAGGCTTTGCGAATGCGGTCAAGATCGCGCTTTCCCTCGCGCTGCTTGATGGTTTCCCGCTTGTCGTAAAGGTGTTTTCCCTTGGCCAGGGCCAGGGTCATCTTTACTTTACCGTTTTTGAAATAGAGTCTTAAGGGGATGAGAGAATAGCCTTTTTCATTGGCCTTGGCGTACAAGCGCCGTATTTCATGCTTGTGCAGAAGGAGCTTACGGGGCCTTAGCGGGTCATGATTATCGTAGTGGGCAAACGGGTAGGCATGGATGTTGATGAGGTGGGCAAAAACTTCATGGTTCTGAATTTTTGCATAGGAATCCGTAAGATTGGCCTTGCCCATGCGCAGGGACTTGACCTCGGTCCCGGAAAGCACCATGCCGGCTTCATATTGATCTTCAATGGAATAATTGAATCGGGCCTTCCTGTTTTCAGCAATAATTTTGATGCCACTCTTTTCCAAAAAACGGTACTCCAATCTAAAAACCGGTTCTATGAATAAATCTGTTCCGAAACCAACCTGCCATAGGTTTTTTCCAGCAGTTCATTGATTTCCTTGGCCGTTGTTTTTTTGAGGACCACTTTAATGAATTCCTCGGCTTCGGAAACGCTGATCATGCGGGTGATCTGTTTTACCGCAGGAATGGATTGGGGGTTCATGCTGAGCTCATCAATGCCCAACCCCAGCAAAATGGGAATGGCAAGGGGGTCCCCGGCCATTTCACCGCACATGCAAACTTGTTTTCCTTTTTTCTTGCCCACCTCCACCACATGCTTGATCATTTGAATGATCGCCGGGTGAAAAGGCTGATACAGGTGGGCCACTTTCCGGTTCCCCCGATCAATGGCCAGGGAATACTGGATCAAATCGTTGGTTCCGATGCTGAAGAAATCCACCTCATCGGCCATGGCTTCGGCCATGATCACCGCAGAGGGCACTTCAATCATGATCCCGATTTCCACATCCCTGTTGAACGGAATCTTCGCCTCCTCAAGGGATGTAGCGGCTTCCTCCAGCATGGCTTTGGCTTCCCTGATTTCTTCGCAGCTTGAGATCATGGGAAAGAGGATTCGGGTATTTCCAAAAACTGCGGCCCGTAAAATGGCCCGAAGCTGGGTTTTGAAAACTTCGGGTTTTTTAAGGCAATACCTTATGGCCCGAAGCCCCAGGGCCGGATTGTCCTCAATATCCGTGGCATAGGCCACGGCCTTGTCTCCATTGATATCCAGGGTCCTGATGGTGACGGATTTCGGATACATCATCTCCACCACTTCTTTATACTTATCGTACAACTCTTTTTCCGTGGGAAAGTAGGCCCGGCTGAGGTATTGAAATTCGGTGCGGTAGAGGCCGATGCCGTCTCCTCCGTAATCGATCACCGAAACCACCTCTTCCGGCAACTCAATATTCCCGTGGATCTGGATTCTGACGCCGTCGATGGTTTGTGCCACAAGCTGGCCGGATTTGGCGATGAGGGCCTTCTGAACCTCATACCTTGCCTTCCGGTCTTCAAAATCAAAGAGGGTCTTTTCCGTGGGGTTAATGATGACGATGCCGGTGGTTCCATCCACAATGATCACATCGTCATTGCGGATCATTTCCGTAGCGTTTCCCATGCCCAACACAGCCGGTATTTCAAGCGTTCGGGCAATGATGCTGGTATGGGAAGCCTTGCCCCCCCGGTCGGTTACAAAGCCCTTGATCTTTTCCAACCTGATCTGGCTGGTATCGGTGGGGGAAAGGTCATGGGCGATGAGAATCACCCGTTTGTCGATATCGGAAATGCTCTCCATTTCCATGCCCACCAGATTTCTCATGATTCGATCTGAAACGTGGGAAATATCCGAAGCCCGCTCTTGAAAGTAATTGTCCTCCATGTTCCGGAACATGGCTTTTACGTCGGTTGAGACCTTTTTTAAGGCCCATTCCGCGTTCACCCGCTCACTCCCTATAAAATCAAGGGTTTTGCCATAGAGCATTTTGTCTTTAAGCAGGGCGATGTGAATCTCAAAAATATTGGTATGCTGGCGGATTTCATCCGGGGTGTTGTCGATGATGGTTTTAAGCTCTTCCCGGGCCAACCGAACAGCATCTCTGAATCGTTTTTTCTCTCCTTCGACTTTATCGTCTTCAAGGCTGTATTTCTCAACAACATCAACGCCCTCCCGGTCCACGATGTAGGCTTTGCCGATGCATATGCCCGGGGATGCGCCGATTCCGGCCATTCTGATCTCTTTGTCGGTGTTTCTTGTCAACATCCGTTGGTTACTCTCCAAACCCGGCTTCAACCAGTTCTGCGATGGCCTCCAGAATCTCCAAATCCGATCCGTCTTCCACCTGGATAATGATCTTTGATCCGCTCACACAGGCCATGCTGAGAAGGTCGATGATGCTTGAGGCATCCGCGGTGTCTTCATCTTTCAACAGCCATACCCTGGACTTGGCGTTTTGAGCGATTTTCGCAATCTGAGCCGCAGGCCGGGCGTGAAGCCCCAATTCATTCCTGATGGTCAGTTCTTTGGATAGGTTGTTTGAATGATTAAACATTGATTGTCAAAGGGTTGTCCTTTGCAAGACTTTTTCTTGCAATATTCGAATCTTTATATATGATAACCCATCATCAATCAAGACGTATATGGTCAACACCTAAACCCCTATTAATCAAAGGATCAGACTTTTCAAAATGGAAAAACAATTTTTAATAGATGACCTGAAACTTGGAGAATCCTGGCGTTTATTCAAAATCATGGGAGAATTTGTGGACGGCGTTGAGGCGCTTCACGACCTGGGACCTGCGGTGAGCATCTTCGGAACCGCAAGGATCAAGCCCGATGACCCGGTTTATCAGAAAACCGAAATTCTTGCCTCCCTCCTGGCTAAAAATAACCTTGCCGTGATCACCGGTGGTGGAGGCGGGGTCATGGAAGCGGCCAACAAAGGGGCTGCGGAAGCGGGTGGAATTTCCGTTGGATTAAACATTCATCTGCCCTTTGAGCAGGTTCCCAACCCATATTCCAACATCAAATTGGAATTCAAATATTTCTTTATTCGAAAAGTCATGTTCATCAAATATGCCAAAGCCTATATCGCCATGCCCGGCGGCTTCGGGACCATGGACGAATTATTTGAGGTGATGACCCTGATTCAAACCCGAAGGATCAAACCCTTCCCGATTATCCTTGTGGGAAGCGATTACTGGAAAGGGTTGATTGATTGGATCAAATCCACTCTGCTGGAAGACAAACACATCTCCCCGGCAGACCTGGATATCATTCAGATCATGGACGAGCCGGCAGAAATCGTAAAATTCATCCGGAAAATTCTCATGGTTTAGAATGGAATGTTGCAATCCATTATTTGTTTTGGTTGTCCAGGAAGGCCTTGAAGGCGGTCCCCAGGGGAGACATGCTGCGGTGCTTGTGCCATGAAAGATAAAAATAGCGATTCAGGTTCATTCCGTCTATGCTGAGGGCTTTCAGGGTTCCGTATTTGAGATCTTCCTGGATGGAGAGGGTTGAAACAATGGAAACGCCCATATTCTCCTTCACCCCTTGAATCACCGCCATGGTGGAACCCATTTCCGCGATGATTTTCAGTTCATCCAAACTGTGGCCCGCCTTCTCAAAACTGTTTTTCATGGACCGGAGCGTGCCTGATCCGCTCTCCCGGATGATGAACGGCAGTTGAAACAACTGCTTCATGCTCACCTGTTTACGGTTCGCCAGGGGGTGTGATGCCGAAACGATGAGTTTCATCTCATCTTGAATAAACTTTTCCTGCTGAATTTTTTTGTTGTCGAAGCTCGCTCCCAGAATCCCCATTTCCAGGTTTCCCGAAAGGATTTCTCCGGCAATATATTCCGAATCCCCCACCACCAGGGACATGGTGACGTCCGGGAATTCTTTGGAAAACCTCCCGATAATGGGCGGAAGAATATAGGCGCTGGGAATGGTGCTCCCACCGATGAGGAGCTTGCCTTTCAACATTCCCTGAAATTCGGCCATGGCCATTTCAGCTTCATCCCTCAATGCCAGCAGCTTTTTTGCATACCGGTAAAGCAGTTTTCCCGCTCGGGTTGGATTGACCTCCTTGCCCAGGCGATCAATCAGCACGCATTCAAAATGATCTTCAAGATCCTTGATATGACTACTCACCGTGGGTTGGGACAGGTGGGCGGCGAGCCCTGCCTTTGAAAAGCTTTTATTTTCAATTACTTTACAGAAAATGTGAAGCTGCCATAAATCCATATCCACGCTCCTTAAGCATCGAAAAAACCGCCCCTATGATCAGGGTAATCCTACTTGTCATTCCCTTAGAGGTTGATGTTGGAGTATTTTCTATAGGGCCTGACCTCTTTTTTGTTTGCCAATAAATCCAGGGCCCGGTTAATGTATTTTCGAGTGTCCCTGGGCAGGATCACGTCGTCGATATAACCCCGTTTTGCCCCCTCATAGGGATTTTCGTATTCCGTCTGGTATTGAAGAATCCTTTCCGCCTCCATTTTTGCCGGGTCTTCCGCACTTTTGATTTCCTTGGCAAAAATAACGCTTGCCGCAGTCTCGGCCCCCACAATGGAGACCCTTGCATTGGGCCAGGCATACACGAAGTCCGCGCCAGTGTCCTTGCAGCACATGGCAAGATAAGCCCCGGCAAAGGATTTTCTCAGAATGACAGAAATCTTTGGAACCGTGGCGTCCACATAGGAATAAAGCATTTTTGCCCCATGGCGTAAAATCCCCTTGTGCTCCTCTGTGCTTCCGATGAGAAAGCCCGGGGTGTCATGAAGATTGACCAGCGGGATGCTGAAAAGATCGCAGAATCTTACAAATCTTGCGGTTTTGTCCGCGGCATCGCAATCAATGACCCCGCCCATCCAGTTGGGTTGACTCGCAACAATGCCGGTGGTGCGTCCATTGAAACGGGCAAAGCAGGTGATGATGTTCTTGGCAAAATCCTTGAACAGCTCGAAAAAATCACCGTCATCCACAATATGTCGAATGACGTTACGCATTTCAAAAGGAGTTGATGGCTCTTCCGGAACCAGTTCATCCAGCTCCCAAATCACCTTTTCCGGAGGCGTGTCGGTAACTTTCATCGGAGGCTTTTCCAAATTGTTTGCGGGCAAAAAGCTTAACAGTTTTTTTGCCAGGTCCATGGCGGATCGATCATCATCAGCCACCAGGTGGGTGGAGCCGCTCAACACGGAATGGACATAGGTCCCGCAAAGATCTTCCAGGCTGATTTCTTCCCGGAGTTGGGTTTTCACAAAAGCAGGTCCTGCAATGGCCATGTGCCCGGTTTTTTTCACCTGGATGATGAAATCCTGCATGATGGGGTGATAGGCCTGGCCCCCCAGGCATGGCCCCATGATGAGGGCGATCTGGGGAATGATACCGGAAGCAAGGATCTGGTTTGAAAACAGCCACGCATAGGCTTGAAGGGTATCCATTCCCTCCTGAAGCCTTGCCCCGCCGGAATCGTTCATACCCACAAAGGGAATCCCCATTTCCTTGGCCATTTTGATGGCTTCGGAAAATTTTTTCCCGTGATTTTCTCCAAAGGTTCCGGCCATGGAGGTGTAGTCTTCCGCTGCGGCCATAACCAGCCTTCCGTTCACCTTACCGAAACCCACGATTACTGCTTCCGCGGGAATTTCTTTTTTGTCCAGACCAAAGGCCGTGGTACGGTGGGTAACATAAAGGCCTATTTCCGTAAATGTTCCCTTGTCGAAAAAATAATCCAGTCTTTCCCTGGCGGTCATTTTTTTTGCTGCATGCTGTTTATCCACCGCATTTTTGCCGCCCATTCCAAGTATCTTTTCCCTCTTGGCATCATATTCGGCATAAACTGCCTGATAACCGCGAGTTACCTTTTTAGCACTCATTTGCTTCCTCCTGTATAAATAGTAAAATGACCAATCATTTCAAAAAACGCATAGGTTTTCCTTGGGCCTTAGCCGGGAGAATGGACCAGACGGGACACGGGAACGATTTCCACTCTTTTTTTCAGGGCCGGTAGCATTTCCGCCAGCACCTCATAGGTGATTTCATGGGGATGGGCTATGCCAACCGACGTGCCGGTGGATTCTGCTATGCGCACAAGCTGTTCAATCTGTCCTCTTATAAAAGTTCTGTCTTCGATATGGTCGATAAACACATCCCTTTGCTCATAAGGAATTTTAAACAACCGGGCCGAGGATTCTCCAAGACTTCTCGCCGTGGTCAAGCTGTCAACGAAAAAAAGACCCCTGCGTTTTAAGACGGAAAAAATCTGGTTCATCTGGGCCGAATTTTCCGTCATCCTCGATCCCATATGGTTGTTAACACCTTTTATGTCCGGCAGCAATCCCAGGTTTTTTTCCAGTCGGAAAATCAACTCGTCCGGGGTCATGTTGGAAAGCAGGGCGCCGGGCCCTGGTTTTACACTTGGGTATTCCCTGGGTTCCATGGGCAGGTGCAGTAGGGTTTCAAATCCTTTATGCTTGGCTCGCTCGGCGATTTCAAGACTTGCCGGTCCTTCCGGCAGAAGTGACAGGGTCAATGACGGATCCAACGCCATGAACAACTTGGCAAGTTCCCCATCATAGCCCATATCGTCGATGATGATCGCGATTTTCGGCAGGTCCGGCCTCACGGGAACTCCGGGGACGGGTGTCGGCTGGAGCGTTGGTTTTGAGGGGAGAGCTTTTTTTACCGTTTTCCCCTCCGGAAAAATTTCAAAAGGCGGAATGGCTTTTTGGGCGACCTTTTTCTGAGCCTTCTTTTCATGCCCGGGTTCCGGGATGAAGTAATGCACGATGATCACTCCCGCCACCACAACCAAAAACAAAACAGCCAAACCAAAACCGGTTTTGACCAGGTTCCGGGCAAAACCACTTTTCCTTTTGCTTCTCTTTCCGGAGGATGATTTCCGCTTTCCACTTCGGGCTTTTGCCATAATCAATTCACCCGAAGATCTTTCTCAATCGTTAAAAAGAAAGACCACAGGTTGCTTTCCCTATTTTTTGATCACCTTGAAGATGTCATAACTGATGAGTATTTCAAGCGCGCGTACAATTTGATTGTCCTTCTGAAGCTCTACGGGATCAAGTTCTCCGAAACGGGTTTCCCCACCCCTGAGCCCTTCTTTTTTCACGGCTTCTTTTTCTTTCGGGCCTTCATCCCCGGTTTTTTCTTCAGGTTTTACACCGGGTTCTGACCCCAGGTGATTCATCAGGTCCTTTTCCTTCAGGCGACGATCCTGGTTTTGCACCAAAGCTTCTTCGTCGATGATTTTGTAGGACAGGTAGATATCCGGTTCAATCCCTGTTGCTTGAATGGACCTTCCGCTCGGGGTATAATATCTGGCGATGGTAAGCTTAAGCCCGTATCCATCCCGAAGGTTTTCCACGGACTGAACAGAACCCTTACCGAAGGACGTGGTGCCTAAAAGCAGGGCCCTTTTGTGATCCTGAAGGGCTCCGGCAACAATTTCAGAAGCGCTTGCGCTGCCGCCGTTGATGAGAATCACGATGGGATATTCGGATTTTTTGGAATTGGGTGTTGCTGAAAAGAATTTGTTCTTCCTGGCATCCCGGCCTTTGATGCTCAGAATGGTACCGCTTTCCAGGAAAAGGTCGCTCACGTCAATGGCCTGGTTCAAAAGTCCGCCGGGGTTGTCCCTCAGGTCAAGCACAAGGCCTTTCATGGGGTCCTCTTTGGTGTCCAGTTCTTTTAAAGCGGAAACCAGATCCTTGGTGGTTTTCTCCTGAAAATTGGTCAGCCACACATAGCCGAAGCCGGGTTTCAGTTTCTTGTACTTTACACTTTCAAGGGGAATGACATCTCTGACAATGCTGAAATCAATGGGCTCGGGCTCACCCTCACGCAAAATCGTAATCACAACGGTGGTTCCTTTTGCGCCCCTCATGAGCCTCACGGCCTCCTTTAAATCCCTGGTCTGGATGCCGTCTGCCTTGATGATGCGATCCCCGGTTTTAATGCCTGCTTTATGGGCCGGTGTACCTGCAATGGGCGCCACCACGGTGACAAAATTGTCCCGCATGGAGATGCTGATGCCGATCCCCGAGAATTCGCCCTGGGTATCCACCTGCAAATCCACCAGATCTTCGGGGGTCAGGAGGGCGGAATGGGGATCCAGGCTGTGAACCATTCCCTGAATGGCATTTTCAATCAGTTCGTTGGGGTCCACCTCATCCACATACATATCTTTAACCATTTCAAGGACATCGCTGAAAAGCTTCAGCCCCTTATAGGCTTCGTCGTTGCTTGCCGCGAGATCCCCGTTGAATCCGGCTCCCAAGGTCCAGAATACAACAGCAATGCCCAGCATCACCCAAAGTTTGATATTACGGTTTTTCTTCATCATCATTTCACGGCTCCTTGTTATTTTACTCCGCATCCGGCCTGTTTCACGGCGTATTAAATTTAACGCAGAAAATACCTCGCGTTAAAGGGTTCTCAGATCAACCGGTTTTAATCCACTTCATGGGATTTAAAGGTTTTCCAAAATGGCGTATTTCAAAATAAAGCTTGGGTCCTATGATGGACCCCGTGTCCCCCACCGTGGCGATCACTTCATTATTTTTCACTCGATCGCCGGTTTTTTTTATCAATTCCTCGATATTGGCATAAACCGTATAAAAATGGCCCCCGTGATCCAAAATGATCATGTTCCCGTACCCCTTGAACCACGCGGCATACAGAACCTTGCCTGAATGAACCGCCATGATGGGGTCACCCTGTTGGGCCTTGATATCAATTCCGCTTCTGAAATTGGTGATATTGTACTCGGGGTTGTGAAAAGATCCGAAACGGGTAATGACTTTACCCTTCACCGGCATTTTTAGCAACCCCTTTAAGCGTTCAAATGGTTCTGCCCTTGTGGTCTCCGGACCGGATTTTTCCGAGGCCGTATCCTTCCGGGCCGAATCATTGGAAACTGGGACCGGTGACTCCGATGCTTCGAACTCCGGCTTTTCGGACCCTTTCTTCTTCAGCAGCTTGGGCTCGGAATCCGGAGGAGAGGGTTCCATCTCCGCTGAAACCGATTTGGCATAGGATATCAATTTATCATCCAGTTTTCTTGCTGCTTCTTTAAGCATTTCCTGAGCTGCCAGCTCCAGGCGTTTTTGTTTTCTCACCTCCGTTAGAAGCTTGTCCCGCTTTTGCTTCTCCGAGGCCACCGATTCTTCCTGTTCCTTTAATTCCTTTTGATTTTGCGCCTGCTCCTTCTGCTGTTCTTTCTGAACCTCCAGGAGGACCGCGTGCCTTTGCCGGATATTCGCATAGTCTGAAAGTTGCTTTGAATCCTTTTCCAGTATCCGCTCAAAGCTGTTTTTATGCTTGGCCAGGTCAAACACATTCTCCGCCGAAGCAAAAAGGGAAATAGCGCCAAGCCGGTGCATCTTGTACAGGGCCACAATGCGTTTATCGGCAGAATCCTTCTGGATGTTTATGTTTTTATCCGCTTCGGCAATTCGGGTTTCGGTTTCTTGAATTTTTTGGTTAAGGCCTTCGATCTTTTTGTTTGTTCTTCGTATCTTTCCTTTCACCTGGTCCAGGGTGCTGTCGATTTTCTGAAGTTCTTGAACCGTCTCCCTCTCATCTTTTGAAATGTCTGTTATGGCTTCATGGCTTTTTTGAAGACGGAGATCCAGTTCTTGGGAGGTTTCCAGCAGCCCGCCCAGGGCTTTGTCTTTTTTTGACCCCACTTCCTTGAGATAACCTTTTCCCCCTTTGATATATCCAATCTTCCCCATGTGAACGGCTTTGATCCATCCCGATTTCTCTTCAAGGATCAACACCTCTTCCCCTTTTTTCAACTTTATTAATGGGTTGGCACTTATGCTCGGCTCAGCCCTGAAATAAAGAGACTCCACAGTCACCCGGCCAAGGCGTCCGGCTTCTTCGGCATTTGCGGTGAAAAGAGACCAGACCAGGACCAGGAGAAAACCTGCGCTTGCTATTTTTTTAAAAATTGTGAAAGGGAAAGTGAGCAACCCAACCATCCGATTAAAATACTGCAAATAACGATGACAAGACAAATCCAGGATGAAAAAAAGTGAAGGCTGATGAATTGGGCTGTTTCATCCTGAATGACACTGGATGATATGGCCAGAAAAGCTGCATAGGAGGCGGCCAGCCCGAGAACCCCTCCGAATGCGCTTAGAATGATCCCCTGGATATAAAATGGTTTTTTGATGAAGGCGTCGGAAGCCCCCACCAG
>VMSV01000155.1 GCA_013791935.1 Desulfobacteraceae bacterium
ATCCCCAATGAATGTCCGGCATGGCAAAGGAGGCTTTCACAATCCCCGGCAGACAGGCAACATTGCGAACCTGGTTCAGGGTTTCCTCCAACTTGATCTGGTCCATCATTTCCGCATCCGCGTAAATGATTCCTGGAACCCGCATGTTTCCGGTTCTGGGAATTTCCCAGCAATAAGGGCTGATCTGTTGTAAGGGCTGTGTCATGAATTCCCTTTAAAAGGCCGGATTAAACATCGAAAATCACCGTGGCCTTCCATTGGCCTGCTATGGATTGAACGTCCACCCCATGGTAGGTTACCGCCTTGATGTCATGGTTGATTTCATCCTGACGGGAGTCAAATACTACGGTTTCCACGGTAGCGGACAGGGAGCATTCATCCATGGTCTGAATCTCCAGGGTGGTTGCGATCCTGCCCTCAAGGCTCCACAGGTTTAATAACTCCCTTAACCAGTTCACCAGAAGATCGGGAGGATCCAACCCAATCACCCGCAACTGGCGTTTAATCCCTTTATTTCGGCATTTTTGTAAAACCATTAAGTCAAAAAGGGCCAGACCGGCATTTTTAAAAAGGTCTTTCAGGGAATTTCCGGATACCCTGATGCCCAGGTCTGCCGTATGGTCCAGAAGGGAATAAGGAATCATTGGAAAGCCCCCCCGGCTATTGACCTGCCCCACCGGAACGCCAGACCCTTTCACCGGTAAGGTGGGTGTGGTATCCGCCAAGGGCCGCCACCCTTTGTTTAAAGGAAGCGGATGCGGCGGTTTCGAGCAAAATCCGTATGGGAGGCAAATCTGCAAAAGCTTCCGGGATCACCAGGTCATATTGTTCGGTCACCACGGGAATAAAGTCCAGGTCCAGGGCTTTGGCCGCTGCATAAATGCCGAGCCCGGCATCGGCTGCCCCGCTTAAAACGGTAACGGCAACAGACATATGGGTGAATTCTTCGTTTTCGTAGCCCTTGATTTCATCCGGGACCATGCCCATTTGCTTCAGCCGGTAATCCAGAAGAATCCGGGTTCCGGAACCGCCCTGGCGGTTGATGAACTGAACATCCTTTCTTTTGAGGTCTTCAATGCCTTTAATCTTTTTCGGGTTGTTTTTTGGAAGGATGAGTCCCTGGTCCCTGAACACCAGGTTCACCAGAACCACCGGAATATCCGATAGGTATTTTTGAATGTAGAAAATATTATAGCTGTCGTTTTCAGGGTCCAGGAGATGGGCGCCTGCCAGGTGGCAAACCCCTTTTTTCAAGGCCATGAGCCCGCCCATGCTTCCCACATGGCTGGAGGATAACGTGATGTGGTCGTATTGGATGCGGATGTGGTCAGCCAGCACATCCAGGGTGTTGTCGTGGCTTCCCACACAAACAATGGTGTTTTCGATGGAGGAAACGGGCCTTAACAATTCGGCAGCCACCGGGCTGTTTTCCGCCAGACCCTCCACATGATTGGGGATTCGAATGATGCCGTCGGCCTCGGTAAGGGAGGTGATGGATCCTGCGCCCCTGGGAAGGGGGGTGGCCACGATGCGCTCTCCGACTTTCCCCAGTTTGACCCGCAGGAATTCCTCTGTACCCAGTTTGGACGGAATCTTTCTTGTGGGAAAAACAGAAACCCTGGTCCTTTGTTCATCCATGAGTCCCTGCATTCTGAAGATCAGGGGCCGAACCAGCTGTTCAAAGGCAATGATGGCGGAAACCGGGTAGCCCGGGATCCCGAAAACCGGCTTGTTCTCAATGGCCCCCAGGATGACGGGTTTCCCCGGCATCATGGTAACCCCGTGGACCAGCACATCCCCCAGTTGGGAGACGACGATTTTTCCGTAATCCTCTGATCCGGCCGATGATCCGCCCAGAATCATCACCATATCAAAATCCGCTGCCAGGGCTTCCCTGACCGCATCGGAAATTCTAACTGCGTCATCCATCACCTTTTCATGCCGGACGCATTCTCCGCCGCAGGCCTCGGCAAGACTTTCCAGAACAAAGGAATTGCTCTCAATGACCTGGCCGGGAAGGGGAGGTTTTTTTGCCGCGCTTTCAGGATCCACCAGCTCCGATCCTGTGGGGATGATGAATATTTTTATTTTTTCCAGAACAGGAATCTCAAAAATTCCGGCAGCCAAAAGGGCTCCCAGGGAATAGGGGGTGATCTTATGGTGACGGGGAAACAGCAGCTCCGTGGCCACAATGTCTTCCCCCATTTTGCGAACATTCTGCCATGGGAAGACCGGAGCTTCAATAATGACATGCCCTTGATCCTGAACCTGGATATTTTCGATCATGATGACGGCATTGGTGTTTTCAGGCATCACTTGGCCGGTATTGATGTAGTTGAAATCTTTTCCCGGAATGAGGGTTTTGGGAGAGGATTCGTTTGCGCCGAAGGTGACGGTGGCATCCACGGCAATTCCGTCCATGGCTGCCGCGTGAAAATTGGGAGAGGAGAGCTTTGAAAAAACAGGTTCTGCCGTGACCCGGCCCACGGCCTTGATCACCGGCAGGGTTTCGGTTTTCTGTTTTTCAAAAGAATGAAACCGTTCAAACAAAATGTTCCGGGCTTCCTTCAGCGTTTTCATTTTGAGATAAACATTGCGTGTGTGGTTCATGGATGTTTTACAAGCCTTTTGTTGCGGAAAAGTCCGCAGGAAGAGTTTTTATGAATTACATCAGAATGACGTCCACCGGCGTGCCTTGGTCCAAACCTTCCATATTTTCCCCGATTTCAATCAAACCGTCGGCTTTGATCATGGTGTTGATCAAACCGGATTTTCCCAAAACGGGTTCCGCAAAAAGGGTTCCGTTTTTCCGGGCCAGTTTCACTCGAATAAAGTCGGTTCGGCCTTGGGCCGAGGCGATGTTTCGGCTGAGGACTGCGGGAAAGGGCAAACGTTGATCTTCGGTCTCTGAAAGACCCGAAATGTGCTGTAAGAAGGGCTTTACCACCATGGAAAAAACCACCATGGCCGAAACCACATGACCTGGAAGCCCCCAAAACGGCTTGTTTTGAATCCTGGCCAGAATGGTGGGTTTCCCGGGGCTGATGGAAATCCCGTGAACCAGAACCGATGCGTCGGGCAAGGAATGGATGGTGGAGAGGGTGAAGTCCCTTGCGCCCACGGAACTTCCGCCGGAAATCAGGACCATGTCCGTTTCCTCCAGGGCTTTTTTGCACTGAAAATATAGATCCTCCGGATTGTCCCCCGTGATGCCGTACATGACGGGAGTGCCCCCGCACTGCGAAACCAGAGAAGCCAGGGTATGGGAATTGATGTCCCGAATCTTGCCCAATCCCGGAGTTTGGGAAACGGGGACGATTTCATCCCCGGTGGAGAGGATCCCCACCCGGGGTTTTTTATAGACCTTAACCGCTTCTTTCCCCATGGCGGCAAGAAACCCGGCTTCCTGGGGCCTGATCCTCTTGCCTTTGAAAAGAACGGGTTCGCCTTTTTTGAAATCCTCTCCCACGTCCACCATGTGCTGACCCGGAGCAACACTTTTGTATACCTCCAGAGTTAACGGGTCCAGGGCCTCGGTATGCTCCACCATGACCACGGCATTCGCCCCCCGGGGAAGCATGCCTCCGGTGGAAATTTTGGCAGCCTCTCCCGGGCCGATGGCAAAGGAAGGAATTTCCCCCATGGCCACGCTTCCCTGAATGGAAAGATAGGCGGCATTCCCTTCCGAAGCCCCGAAGGTGGATTGCGCGCTCACCGCATACCCATCCATGGTGGCCCGCATGAAATCGGGAATATCCACATCTGAGAGGATGTCCAGGGCCAAAACCCTTTCCAGGGATTCGGTCAAAGAAACCGTTTCGATGTCCATGATTCCAAAGGCCGGAATATGCGCCTTTACCAAGGCCAGACTCTGAACTTTAAAAAAATCTTTCATGGGCAGCCTTTACCATAAAGATCAGGACAATTCAAATATAGAAGGCCAGGGTCGACAGTTCCGGGTAGGAACTTGATTTTACTGTCTGTAAAATTGCCTTTCATGCCGGTTCACGACTTCCCCTGATTTTTCTTTTCCGCTATGGCTGCATGGGCCGCGGCCAACCGAGCGATGGGTACCCGAAAGGGTGAACAGGACACATAGGTCAAGCCGATCTGATGACAAAAGGCAATGGACTTGGGATCACCGCCATGCTCTCCGCAAATTCCGCACTCCAGATCCGGATTGACGGAACGGCCTTTTTCCACGGCAATCGCCATGAGTTTGCCGACCCCCTCCTTATCGATGGTGGCAAAAGGATTCTCCGGAAGAATGCCTGCGGCGATATAATTGATTAAAAACCCGCCCTCTGCGTCATCCCGGGAAATGCCAAAGGTGGTCTGGGTCAAATCATTGGTCCCAAAGGAAAAAAAGGAAGCGTACTCGGCCAGTTGGTCCGCTGTGAGGGCGGCCCTGGGGATTTCGATCATGGTTCCGAATTCATAATCGATTTCCATGTCCTGCTCGTTCATGACCTTCCTTGCCTCCACCTCCAGAAGCCCCCGTTGAATCTTCAACTCATTCACATGGCTGGTCAAAGGAATCATGATTTTAGGATGCACCTCAATGCCTTCTTTTATCACGATGCAGGCGGCTTCAAAGATGGCCCTCACCTGCATCATGGTGAGCTCCGGAATCAGGATGCCCAGCCTTACCCCCCTCATGCCCAGCATGGGGTTGCTTTCCCATAGACTTTCCACCCGATCCAGAATATCGGTTTTCTCTCGAATCTGTTTTAAAATAGTATCTACCTCTTCCAGGTTGGAAGCACTTTTGATTCGAATTTTCAAATCGGTGAGTTCATAAATCACTTCCTTATGACTGGGTAAAAATTCATGAAGGGGTGGATCAATGAGCCGGGTAACTACGGGGTAGCCTTCCATGGCGCGAAAAAGTCCGGCAAAGTCCTCCCTTTGGAAGGGCAGCAGGGCATCCAATGCCTCCTGACGATCAACAGGCAGTTTGGCCATGATCATTTTGTTTAAAAACGGCAACCGCTGGGGCTCAAAAAACATATGCTCGGTTCTGCATAGACCGATCCCTTCGGCGCCATACGCTCTGGCACGCTGGGCATCCACCGGGTAATCGGCGTTTGTCCATACTTTTAATCTACGAATTTGATCAGCCCAGGAAAGTAATTTGATCAGCCAGGGGTTGTCGATATCCAGAACCGAAGTTTCGAGCTTCCCCAGATAGACTTCCCCATCCGTGCCATCAATGGAAATCCAGTCCCCTTCCTTAACCACATTCTGGTTGATGGTCATCTGGCGTTTGTTCATGTCGATTTCCATGGAAGAAACGCCCACCACCGCAGGTTTCCCGAATTGCCTGGCCACCAGGGCCGCATGGCTGGTTCTGCCTCCCCGGCTGGTCAATATTCCTTTGGATGCCAACATGCCGTGGACATCATCGGGCTTGGTTTCCGTTCGGACCATGATGACTTGTTTATTCTGCTTTTTTGCCCAAGTTTCAGTCAGGTCCGCATCAAAAGCCACCATGCCCACGGCAGCCCCGGGAGAAACGTTCAAACCTGAAGCCAACCACAATTTCTGTTCCCTGGCTCTCTGCTTGATGGATCGCCCAAACTGGGGGTGCATAAAAAAATCCACCTGATCAGGGGTGATTCGTTCAACAGCCTCCTCTTGGGTGATCAGTCCCTCATCCACCATGTCCACCGCGATTCTCACCGCAGCCTGGGCGCTACGCTTGCCGTTCCGGGTTTGAAGCACCCAGAGCTTGGCGTCTTCGATGGTGAATTCCACATCCTGCATGTCCCGGAAATGGGCTTCCAGTTTCTGGCCGATTTCGTTAAACTGCTTCCACACTTCAGGCATTTGATCTTTAAGGTGAGCAATATCGTCCGTCATCCGGATGCCGGCCACCACATCCTCTCCCTGGGCGTTGATCAAATAATCCCCCTCGATCTTCTTTTCACCCGTTGAGCTGTTTCGGGTCATGGCAACCCCCGAGGCGCTTTTATCCCCGATATTGCCGAAAACCATGGTGACAATGTTGACAGCGGTTCCCATATCGTGGGGAATTCCGGATGCGTTCCGGTAGTCCACGGCCCTTTTGCCATTCCAGCTTTCAAACACGGCTTCCGTTCCCATGCGCAACTGGGCATAGGGATCGGTGGGGAAATCATGATTGGTATGCCGTTTGTAGAGTCTCTTAAATTCCGACGTAAGATGCTTCCAGTCCTCGGCTTTGAGTTCAGCATCGGTTTGAACGCGGGCGGCCACTTTGGCCTCCTGGATTTTATTTTCAAAAACATCATCCGGAATGCCCATCACCACATGACCGAACATCTGAATCAAACGGCGATAGGTATCATAAACAAACCGTTCATCTCCGGTGAGGGCAATCAATTCAAGGGCAATTTCATCGTTCAAACCGATGTTTAATACCGTATCCATCATGCCCGGCATGGAAAATTTTGCGCCGGACCGGCAGGACACCAGCAGGGGATTATCCGGGCCGCCGAATTTTTTTCCCGTGATGGATTCCAAGTGCTTCACCGCATTTTTTTCCTGCTCCCACATGTCTTCAGGAAAAGCGCCCCCCAGTTTCAAGTAGGCGTTGCAGGCTTCCGAAGTGACGGTAAATCCCGGCGGCACGGGGATGCCCAGATTCGCCATCTTGGCCAGGCCCGCACCTTTTCCCCCCATCAGTCCTCGCACCCGATCAAAATCGCCATTCACTATTTTTTCGATTTCATCCAACTCGCTAAAAAGATAAACCCATTTCTTTTTCATAGTCTGTTCCTTTGGTTGAAGATGGCTTGGTGGAGGCGTATGATAATGGAAAATGCTTTCGAAATCAATTGCACAAACCTTCTTTCGGATATCTTTCTAATGAAAGGGTTTTGCCTGGTGAAAATGAGTGTTTTCCATGTCATGGTTTTTATCAGATTGCAAAGAACCAAAACAAAATTGGAAGAAAATCCACTGGCCACGAATCCTATGAAAGACAACCTGTAATTGATTCCATGAATTGTAACATAATAAGAATATTATTCTTGACAATGGGAATATTTTAAGCAATATGGTCCTAAAAAACAGGAAATATCAGAATGATTGATGACATCAGTTTTGAAATCCTGAAAATCCTTCAGGAAAAGGCCAGGATTCCCAACGTGGAGGTGGCCAGACTGGTGGGGTTGGCCCCTTCCGCCGTGCTGGAAAGAATCCGGAAGCTTGAAAAAAGGGGAATTATTGACGGGTATGAAGTTCGCCTGAACCCTCAACGGTTTAAGAAAAACCTTGTGGCTTTCATCAAAATAACTGTCCATGAGACGGTGGAGAATGAATCCGTCGGCCGGAGGCTTGCGGAGATTCCGGAAATTCAGGAAGTTCATTTCATCACTGGAGACGACGGGTATCTTGTGAAAATCCGAGTATCGGATCCGGTTGAGTTGCAGAGGATTCTTCAGGAAAAAATTCGTCCTCTGGAGGGCGTGATTCTAACCCACACCAGCATTGTTCTTTCAACGGCCAAGGAAACCAGTCGCATTCCCCTGGATGAAAAAATGGTCAAGAAATCATTTAAGGACATCGAACAACCTTCTAATATAGGGGAAATCCCATGATTAAAATCAACGAAAATTACTTGAAACTCCAATCCTCCTATCTGTTTTCGGACATTGCCAAAAGGGTTTCGGCCTTTCAGAATGCCAATCCCGGCAAAACCATCATCCGCCTCGGCATCGGTGATGTCACCCGGGCCCTTCCGGAGGCCTGTGTGACAGCTTTTCATAAGGCCGTGGATGAAATGTCGGCAGACAGCACCTTCCGAGGATACGGCCCTGAACAGGGGTACGATTTTCTGAGGGAAAAAATCGCAGAGCACGATTTCCGGGCCTTTGGGGCGGATATTTCCGGGGACGAGATCTTTGTCAGCGACGGAGCCAAATGTGACACGGGAAATATTCAGGAACTGTTTTCCGGAGATATCGCCATCGCCCTTCCTGATCCGGTGTATCCTGTATATTTGGATACCAATGTCATGGCCGGGCGAACCGGGCTGTTTGCAGACGGCAGGTACCAGGGCCTCACCTATCTGGAGAGCACCCGGGAAAACGGCTTTGTCCCGACCCTTCCCCAAACCCCTGTGGATTTGATCTATTTATGCTTTCCCAACAATCCCACGGGCGCTGTCATCAGCAGGGAAGCCTTAAAAACCTGGGTGGATTATGCCAAAGCCCATCGCGCCCTGATCCTTTTTGACGCTGCCTATGAAGCATTTATTCGGGACGAGAAAATCCCAAGGTCCATTTATGAAATAGAAGGGGCCCGGGAGGTTGCCATTGAATTTAGAAGCTTTTCCAAAACCGCAGGATTTACCGGAACCCGCTGCGCTTACACCGTGGTGCCTAAAAACTGCATGGCCTATGACTCAACCGGCAAAGCCCATGCCCTTCATGCCCTCTGGAATCGCCGGCAGACCACCAAATTCAACAGCGTGTCCTATCCGGTCCAGAGAGCGGCCGAAGCGGTTTACAGCGAAGAGGGGAAAGTTCAGGTCCGATCCTTGATCGATTACTACATGAAAAATGCGGCCTTGATTCGAGAAAAAATCGCAGGCCTCGGCTATGCCTTTGCAGGCGGAGAACATTCCCCCTATATCTGGGTGGACACCCAGCAGGATTCCTGGGAATTTTTTGACCGGCTGCTAAACCAAGCCGGGGTGGTCACCACTCCGGGCGTAGGGTTTGGAAAATGCGGGCAGGGGTTTATTCGAATCAGCGCGTTCAACACCCATGAAAATGTTGAAAACGCCATGGCCAGAATCGAAAGTGCGTTGAAAGGAGAATAACGCCATGCCCATGTCCCCATCTTTTCAGGAAAGGCTTTTTGCTGTTTTGCCGGAAATATGCGAGCATTTTCAAACGCCTTTTCATATTTACGATGAAACCGGCATTCGGGAAACCGGTGAAACCGTCAAAAGAGTATTCGGCGAAATCAACGGATTCAGGGAATTCTATGCAGTCAAAGCCCTGCCCAACCCGAGGATTCTTCAAATCATGAAAGACATGGGTTTCGGGTTTGATTGCAGCTCCATGGCCGAATTGACCCTGAGCCGTGAAGCCGGGGCTACCGGTCAAGACATTATGTTCACATCCAATAATACCTCTCCGGAAGAATTTTATGCGGCGGAATCCCGGGGGGGATGCATCCTCAATCTGGATGACATCACCTTGTTGGAAAAGGTTCCCCATCTGCCTGAATGTCTTTGTTTCCGATACAATCCCGGAGCCAAAAGAACCGGCAACCACATCATCGGCAACCCTGTGGAAGCCAAATACGGTGTGGACGAAGACCAGCTCCCGGAAGCTTACCGAGCCGCCATCCGAAAAGGGGTGAAACGATTCGGACTGCACACCATGCTGGCCTCCAATGAACTGAATCACACCTATATGGTGGAAACCGCAGGCATGCTCCTGGACAAAGTGGAAGAGATTTCAAAGGCCTTGGATATTGTTTTTGATTTCATCAACATCGGCGGCGGACTTGGAATCCCCTACCGGCCAGACCAGGAACCTTTGAATATAGAGGCCATGGGGAGGAAAATCACGGAATTGTTCAAGGCTTTTAAAACCCGGAATGGATATGTTCCCCGGTTTTTCATGGAAAGCGGGCGATACATGACCGGCCCCCACGGGGTTCTGGTCACCAGGGCCATTAATCGGAAGAATACTTACCGGACCTATATCGGGGTGGATGCCTGCATGTCGTCCCTCATGAGGCCGGCCATTTACGGGGCCTATCACCATATCAGCGTATGGGGCAAGGAAGACCGGCCCAAAACCCTGGTGGCGGATGTGGTGGGATCGCTCTGCGAAAACAATGACAAATTTGCGGTTCAGCGGAAACTTCCGGAAATTGAAGACGGGGATCTTCTGGTGATTCATGATACCGGGGCCCATGGCCACGCCATGGGGTTCAACTATAATGGCAGGTTAAGGCCCAAAGAGCTGCTGCTTGGCCAAGAGGGAACGGTGGAGCTGATTCGAAGGGAGGAAACCCTTTCCGATCATTTCGCAACGCTTGAATTTCAACCGGATACGATCAAATTAAACCCATGAACCAGAAGCCTTTTGATTTTTTCAACGATCATTCCCTCCACTTTCTGGAAATGGCCTTGACCTCAGACCGGATGGAGAAATTGGATTCACCCGATGGTTACGGGAAGAATACCGGTGATTGCGGAGATACGGTGGAAATGTTCCTCAAGGTCGGAAATGACCGGCTGGAAAAAATCACATTTCTCATCCATGGATGCATGAATACCCATGCTTGTGCCAACACCATCGCAAACTTTCTGGAAGGAAAAACCCTGAAAGAGGCCTGGGATATGACCCCTGAAAAAGTGGCTGATTTTCTGGAAACCCTTCCAAAGAATCATTTCCATTGCGCGGAACTGGCTGTGGGTGCCCTGTATCGGGCCCTGGGAGACTGTGCGGAAAACAGTCAGAGATCCTGGAAAAAACTTTACCAGAAACATTAACTTTACCATCACCTGGCAGAAATCGGGTGCACTCCTGCTTGTTGGTAGTTCGTTAAAAAAGGAACATCATTTTGAATCCACCATACAGATCAAATTCAGGGTTTGGATCGCAGATTACGACCATGGGCAAAAACCTGCTTATTTTGTATGTTGTGCTCTATGGGTTGGAGTTGTTGTGCGAGCACTGGCTTAAAATCTCTATTGTCGATTATCTGATCCTATATCCCCTGGGTTCTTCCGGGTTCCATCTCTGGCAGATCATTACCCATGGATTTATCCACGACCCGGGCGCACCACTTTCTTTTGTGATCAACTGCCTGGTTTTTTATTTTTTTGCCGCCCCTGTTGAACAGGCCTTGGGCACCAAACGATTTCTTACCCTTTTTTATATATCAGCCATTGGAGGAGCCCTCTGCGGTCTGCTTTTCACCACCGTATCCGGCTTTTCCGTCCCATTTATGGGGATGATGCCGAGCCTTTTATCCCTGATCGTGGTTTTCGGCCTTCTCAATCCCGAAGCTACCATTCTTTTAATGTTTATTTTGCCCATCAAGGCAAAATATCTCAGTTATGGAACCGTGCTGATTACTTTTTTAACGTTTCTGGCCAAAGCCAACCCCCATGGCGCCTATCATCTGGGTGGCATGCTCTTTGGCTATATCTACTTCAAAGGCCCAGGGAATGTATTGGACCCCAACCTTCTTTATCTTAAATATTTACAATGGCAGTATAAACAGAAGAAAAGAAGGTTTACTGTAATTAACAAAGATCCGAAAAAAGATGATGACAAACCCACCCTTCATTAAGAGATAAATGATGGCACAACTGAAAAATCCCATGGAGATTTTTAAACTCCTGAATAAATCCAACTGCCGGAAATGCGGTGAAAAACCTGCCAGGCCTTTGCGGCTGGTGTTTTTAAAGGGCAGAAAAAACTCAGCGAGTGTCCGGAACTGGATCAAAGCATAATAGATCTGCATGAAGACAAAATAGAAAAACACACAACCAATGAAGATGAACAGGCCGCTGTCCTTGAAAGGCTGAAAAAACAGATCGCCGACACCTACCCGGATCTTTTTGAAGATTTAATTCATATTTTTAATGGGGCCAAAGCAGAAACCCCCTATCAATCGGATATCGCCCTTGTGCTTCGCCCTCTGCCGAAGGTTCCCCTGCCGATTTGCTACTGGAAACCGGAAGAGGAATTGGAATCCGACATGAACCTTTTTTTCGATTCTTCAGCAGCGGACAACCTGGGGATAGAAGCCATTTACACCCTGGGCACCGGCATTGTCAGAATGTTTGGAAAGCTTTCGATAAGACACGGCATATCGTGAGAAATATTTTTTCCCCCAGGCGTTAATCCCGTCATTTCCATAAAATCAAGCTTTCCCCACACGACTTTAAAGAGATCCCCTACATACAAGTTGATCCTGCAATGGTAAAAGGCCCAGAATCACGGTTCTATAAAGTTGCTCAATTTTATTTGGTTTTTCAAAAAAAAGGGGAGAAAACATGGAAATCAAGAAAATGGATGCATCCGGTAATCCTTTCGAACTGGCGAAATTCGACCTCCAGGTCCTGCTGGTTGAAGATCAATGGGCCGAGCAGAGATTGATCTCCAAAAAATTGAAGAGCATGGGTTGCCAGGTGACTGTGGCTCAAAATCTGATAGAAGCAGGACATCTTCTGAAAAATGCTCCCATGGACATGGTATTGATGGACAGCGGTATCTATTCTCAAAACGGCTTCGACTTTTCAGCTGTGGTTGAGGAAGCGGAAAGAAAAACGGGGAAAAGTATCCCCGTGATCGGGCTTGCGGGCAATTTCATAAAAACCCAACGGGATCAATATATGGCAAACGGTATGGATGAATATCTGCCCAAGCCGGTTTCTGAAAATGAGCTCTTCAGGGTTATGGTGAAATTGGCCGGGAATGTTAAATATTTAAATCCGGAATTGAGCCGGATGTCTGCCGGATAAGCCACCCGGTTCTTTAGTGTGGACATTCTGTGTCCTGTGATATAGAAAAAACCATCATGACGGAACATTCCATATCACAGGGTCCTGAAACCTTGAATTCCTGCACAAAGTGCGGAACCTGCTGCAAAAAAGGTGGTCCTGCCTTTCACAACACAGATGCTTCCCTGATTGAAAGTGGTGCGATTCCGATCAAATTCCTTTTCACCCTTCGCCAGGGTGAACCGGCCTACGACAATGTTAAAGATTGCATAGTCCCGGTTGAAACAGATATTGTAAAAATAAAAAGCCGGATCCATTCAGCCACATGCCTATTCTTTGAAGAGAAGCACCGTCATTGCGGGATCTATGAAAAACGCCCCCTCGAATGCCGTGTCTTGAAATGCTGGGACACCGGGGATATTGTGGCCTGCTACGCAAAGGATCGCCTCACTCGGAAAGACCTCATGGGAAACATCAACGGGCTTTGGGATATGGTAAAAGACCATCAGGAAACCTGTGCTCTTCCCCCCATTCTGGAATTTGTTGAAAATCTGAAATCCTCCGGACTAAAAGATCCCCAAAGGGAAAAGGCAATTAGCGAAACCATTGCCTTTGATCTCTCCATTCGTGCTCTGGCAGTGGAAAAGGGGAACATGGACCCGGAAATGCTGGATTTTCTATTCGGACGCCCCCTTTCCGTGCTGCTGGAATCCCTTGGACTTCATGCCAGGCAGCTAAACGGAAAACTGATTTTCAAGGTCAGGCAAGGCTAATAATCGTAAAAACCCTTTCCGGTTTTTCTCCCCAGTCTTCCAGCCTCCACATATTTCCTCAACAAAGGACAGGGACGGTATTTGGAATCCTTGAAACCGTCATACAGGGTTTCCATGATGGCCAGACAAGTATCCAACCCGATGAGATCCGCCAGGGCCAGGGGGCCCATGGGATGGTTCATGCCCAGCTTCATTACCGTATCAATGTCCTCCTTCTTTCCCACCCCGTGATACAGGCAGTAAATGGCTTCGTTGATCATGGGCAGGAGGATTCTGTTGGCGATGAATCCAGGGTAATCCTCAGCTTGGGCAGGTGTTTTACCAAGTTTTACCGCCAGATCCCAGGTGAGCTTGAAGGTTTCATCGGAGGTTTCAAGCCCTCGAATCACTTCCACCAGTTTCATGACCGGAACCGGATTCATGAAATGCATGCCGATAACCTTGTCCGGCCGCTTGGTTTTGGCCCCGATCCGACCGATGGGAATGGAAGATGTGTTGGTGGCCAGGATGGATTCAGGAGGACAGAGACTGTCCAGGGTTCTGAAGATTTCAAATTTCACCGGTTCGTTTTCCGTGGCCGCCTCCACGATCAAATCCGCTTCCGCAAGATCTTTCAGGTTAATACTGGTTTTGATCCTTTCCAGAATGACGTTTTTTTCTTCGCGGGATATTTTTTCTTTTTCAACGCTTCTGGAAAGATTTTTTTCAATGGCGTTAAAGCCTTTTTCCACAAAGTCGGTTTTAATATCGTTCATGATGACTTGATAACCGGCCGTGGCCGCCACCTGGGCGATACCGTTTCCCATCTGTCCTGCGCCGATTACACCGAATGTTTTGATTTCCATAGGGTTTCCTCCCGGTAATTTATCGTTTAACAATCATGGCCACCGCTTCTCCGCCTCCAAGGCACAAAGAAGCCAGGCCGGTTTTCTTCTCCTGCCGGATCATCTCGTGAATAAGGGTCACCAGAACCCTGCATCCGCTGGCACCAATGGGATGTCCCAGGGCCACCGCCCCTCCGTTCACATTGACTTTGGATGGTTCAAGCTTCAATTCCTTTGAAATGGCTGCGGAAGACCCGGCGAATGCTTCGTTGATTTCAAACAAATCCACGTCGCCAATTCCAATTCCTTCTTTTTTTAAACACTTGGGGATAGCCCAGATGGGGGCGACCAAAACATATTTCATGTCAATCCCGTAGGAGGCCTGGGCCCCAACGGTTGCGAGAATCTTACATCCCAGGTCCATGGCCTTTCTCTTTTCCATGACCACCACCGCAGCCGCACCGTCGCTGATGGTGGAGGCGTTGCCTGCCGTGCCTCTTCCGCCATCCTTGAACGCCGGTTTCATTTTTGAGAGAAGCTCATAGTTGGTTTCCCTGGGGCATTCATCCGTGTCAAAGATGATTGGGGCCCCTTTTTTTGAAGGGATTTTCACCGGCACAATTTCATCCTTGAATTTTCCGGTATGGATGGCGGCCAGAGCCCTCTGGTAGGACCTTTCCGCAAACCGGTCCTGTTCTTCCCGGGAGACATCAAATTTTTCCGAACACAGTTCATTGGACATCCCCATGTGAAAATCGTTCACAATATCCCACAGGCCGTCGTGAATCATATGATCCTGAAGAATCCCGGGGTTCATGCGGTAACCGAACCGGGCCTTTTCAAGATAAAAGGGGGCCATGGTCATGTTTTCCATGCCTCCTGCCACCACCACATCCGCATCTCCCGTCTGAATCGCCTGGGCCGCCAGCATGACGGATTTCAGGGATGAGCCACACACCTTGTTCACGGTGAAGCACTCCGCTTCCCAAGGCAGGCCGGCTTTCACGGCAGCCTGTTTAGCCGGGTTCTGCCCATACCCGCAGGGAAGGACCAAACCCATGATGACTTCATTGACCTGATCTTTGCCGATCCCGGCTTTGCCAATCGCGGCTTCAATGGCCATGGCTCCAAGATCGGTTGCACCGATATCGGCAAGGGAGCCGTTAAAATTCCCCAGGGGAGTTCGAACCGCACTGACGATCACAGCTTCTCTCATGGGCAGTATCTCCTAACCTTTGTTATTAAGCATGATTTTTGACTGAAGGCCCTGGCTGATTGATCAACGCCAGAATCAAATCCGTCTGGTGTTGAATATACTCTTCAAGGGTATGCTCCCTGGCCAGGGCCCACCTGCGAAAGGTCCACATATGGCCGAAAACAACAATATTATGAGCCGTCAGATTGATGAAGCCCGCGCCATTGTTTGAAAAAGCCTTGTGGGCGAAGATTTCCTTAAGGACTTTTTCAAAAGCCCCCGTGATGTTCAAATCGCTTTTCAGAACCCGGCTCCGCCATTCTTTGGGCAGATTATGGGTTTCCTGATACAAGAGAAGCATGTAAT
>VMSV01000185.1 GCA_013791935.1 Desulfobacteraceae bacterium
CCTTCATCATGGCCGCAGCCTCTGAATGGGGCGGCTTGGGAGTGTGTATTTCCTGGCCGTCGGGCAGGCGCTTGCCAGTATTCCCATTGCCCAGGTCCTGCCAGGGGCCAAAAAGAATGTTTTCATTTTCTTTGTCCATCAATCGGCCCTTAAAAAGATGCAGAACATCATCGCAGACTTCGTTGAGCCAGGGATGATCATGGCTTGCAATCAACAGGGAGGTTCCCCACTGGTTGCGGGCATTGAAAGCCGCGTCTTTGATGAGCTGGGCGGATGCCCCGTCTATGGCGGCGGTGGGCTCATCCAGTAAAAGCACCTTGGGTTCCAGGGCCAGCCTTGCGGCCAGGGCCACTCTCTGGGCCTCACCCCCGGAAAGGGCATACCAGGGCCTTTGGGCAAATTCATCAAAGGCCAGACCCACCCTCAAAAGGGCTTTTTTAACCTCTGAAGCAAAAGGTTTCTTTTCTCCCCGAAGTTTCAGGCCGTAGGCCACATTGTTAAAGACACTGCGTTTCATCAGAATGGGTTCCTGGGGAAGGAGGGTGATTTGAAACCTGGCCTGTTTGGAAAACGGCCCCACGGAAAAGCCGTTATAGAGGACCTCGCCCCTGGAAGGTTTTTCAATGATCCCCAGAAGTTTTAAAAGAGTACTCTTGCCGCTGCCGTTGGGACCCGAAAGGCCGACAATGGCTCCCTGGGGAATTTCCAGCTGTTCCACTTGAAGAACGGTCTTCTCTGCGTAGATATGCTCAAGAGAATGTATTTTGTATATGGGGCGCGTATTTATGATCGTCTCCGCAAAAAAGAAACCGACAGGTTGACGCCAAAGGCGATCAAAAGCAGAATAAGGCCCAGGGCGATGCCCATGCCGAATTTGCCCTTGTTGGTCTCCAGGACAATGGCTGTGGTGACGGTGCGGGTATGCCATTTGATATTGCCTCCCACCATCATGGAAATTCCCACTTCCGTCATGACCCGGCCATAGGCGGCAATGGCCCCGGCCAGAAGTCCGTGCCGGGCTTCCCAAAGGCTGCTTAAAAACAATTGCCTTCGGTTGGCGCCCAAAGACATGATGGTGATGCGAACTTTTTTGTCCACGCTTTCCACCGCGGTGGCGCTTAATCCCACCACAATGGGAAGGGCCAGAATAGCCTGTCCCACGGCAATCCCGGGCAGGGTAAAAAGAAGACCCCAATCCCCCAAGGGCCCCCGGCTGGAGATCAGGGTGTAAACCATGAGCCCGATGAATACCGTGGGCAGGGACATGAGGGTGTCCACCACAGTGCGAATGGATTTCTTCCCTTTGAAATCAAAATGGCCCAGGAAAAATCCCATGGGGATGCCCAATAAAAGGCTGACTCCCATGGAATAGCCGGAGACCATGAGGGTGGCATAAATGGCGGAAAAGGTCTCTTCATCCCCAGAGCATAAAAGCAGAATGGCCTGATGAAAACCGTCCAGTATATAGTTCATGGGTTATTCATTTTGCATTGGGCGTAAACAGGGGCTTACCCAGAAGCTTGAAATCCTTGATGATTTGCTGGGCTTCTTTCCCGGTGACCCAGGCGATCCATTTCATGGCTGCTTCATATTTCACCTTGGGGCAAAGCTGCGGGTTCACCGCGATCACGCTGTATTGGTTAAACAGGGTTTTGTCGCCTTCCACCAGAATTTTCAAAGCGGGATTTTCTTTGTTGTCGGCCTCATATTTAATATAGGTCCCCCGGTCGGTCAAGGTGTACCCATTTTTTTCCTCCGCCATGGTGATGGTGGGGAGCATGCCTTGGCCGGACTGGATGTACCAGGTTTCCTTTTCCGGAATGGGAAGGCCGGTGGACTTCCAGAGGGAGAGTTCCATTTCATGGGTTCCGGATTTGTCGCCGCGACTGACAAAGGCCATCTTTTTTTCTGAAATAGCCTTGAGGGCATCCACAACGGTTTTGCCTTTGGTTCCCGCAGGATCGGATTCCGGGCCGATAATCACAAAGTCATTATACATGAACTCTCGCCGGTCCACTCCGAAGCCATTTTCCACAAACTTTTTTTCCGCTGACGGTGCGTGCACCATGAGCACATCCACATCGCAGTTTTCCCCCAGTTTCAAGGCCTTGCCGGTTCCCGTGGCGGTCCACTTCAGCTCAATCCCCGTGGCCTTCTCAAAGGCCGGCTTCAGCACATCCAGCAGGCCGGTGTTTTCCGTGCTGGTGGTGGTGGCCATCATCAGGGTTTTCGTATTTTCGGCAAAAACCGGAATACTGACGAGTAATAAACAGAACACTGCAAAAATAAAAAATAATTTTTTACAACACGGGTTTTTTTTCATGGCTCATTCCTTATTTTGATTTTGTTTTTATACACAGGGCTGAAAAGAATATCAAACCTCAAATTAGGTAAAATCATGTTTCCATCCAACACAAAAAGCATCATTCAACGGGAAGGTCGAGATGGATCACCTCTATTTTGCATACGGCTTTCACCATCCTGTCCGCCATGAGATCATCGGGCAGTACAAGAATGAATTGACCATCTTCCTTAAGGGTTTTCCCGTTGGAATGGTCGGCCACAAGGATTCTGTTCCCGTAAGGATTTAAAAACAACTCTCCATAGGAAACCAATGCCCGGTAGGCATCCGGGGCGGAGATGAGAAAAACCGTGTTCAGATTCAAATCCGGTTTGGAGGCCTGGATGATGCCTTTTAAGGGCATGCCGCCAAAGGTATGGGTCCCGTGAAATCCCCGGCCTTCCCCCACAATGTGACAGGGAAGTTCAGCCGGAGTGTGCTCGGGCAATTTCTCAAAGGTCTTGGGGTTTTCAACCCTGCCGAAAACCGAAAAGGTTTTGGAAAAGGGGCTCGGGGATTTTTTCCCGGGCACATCCGGTCGAAGATCATGGACAATAATTTCCGTGACATTTTCAATGCATCGATCCGTATGGAAATCGCCGGTGACGATGAGTTTGGGGAAGCCGATTTTTCGGTTCAGGGTCTCCATCATTTTATGAAAGGCCTGCTTGTCTTTGAAATGGTCCAGGCCCTTGTGGGGGAGAATCGGGTCTGCGGAGGTGGCGATCACCACATTTTCCGGGTTTTTAAAAAAGATTTCTCCCCAGGACAAGGCAACGCTCTCACCGGCTTGGTTTTTTACGATCACGGCAAGATCCACGGGTTTGTTGAAATCCGTGTCTTTTTTTTCAATGTTCGCAAGTGCGAGAAGGGCCTTCAGCGGCACACCGTGAAAGATGAAAGCCCCGTGGTATTCTTGATTGGATGTGATTTCATTCAACTGAACATCCAGGGCCTGGAAACGGGCGAGGTTCTTTGTGCGGATCACCAGCGGGTGGTTCACCGAGCCTGATATTTTCAGGGCTGGGGCGGTTTCAGCATAAAGGGGTGCAATAAACAATGAATAAAGAAGAAAAACCAATCCAATCCCTGGAATGTGCAAGCGCATGGCGTCATCCTTAGTATTTTATGGGTAAAATGAACCGGGTTTCATCATGGTTCGGCTTCCATGTGAAAAAGGCAAACAGGATCAAAGCAAAAATCAACAAAACATAGGAAATGAAAAACACCTTTACCACCGGGTTTTTTGTAACCACCAGGGACACCCCCAGAGGATCGGATGGCCTATCCTTATCATATAGAAAATCCGTCAGCGTAATTTGAAGATCTCCTTGGGTGAAGGGAGAGAGCATGGTCAGGGTTCCGGACCCCATGGGCTGGTCTTTTCGGGTGAATGTGATTCGAGCATAATTTTGGTCCGGATGAAAATGGTTTCGGGTCATGAGGGTTCTTCGGGTCTGGTAATCGGCCTTGAGCATGTCCGTGTTGTCCTTGAAGACGATTTCGGAAACAATGATTTCATCCTCTGGTGCAAAAGAAAAAGACTGGCCGGGTTTCAATTGGATATTGCTGTGTTTGAAGCCCACAGCCATGCTCAACCCGTGACAGGCCATGACGACGGCGAACAGGGTGTGGATGAGAAGGAACAGCCATTGCCGCAGGTTTCTTGGATTCACAACAAGGACTCCCAGGCGCAATCCCATGCAGCAGAGGATGTTGATGAACAAAAGGCCCCCGGTCAGGCAGGTAAGGAGAAACCATGTGAAAACCAGCCCGTCATCCCGGGGAAAAAAACTGAACCAGTCCAGGGGGAGCTGTTCGCTGATGGCCCGCATGGTTTTTGAATGGCTTTTAACAGTCGTGAGAACCGCTCCGGAGCCAAGCAAAAGGCCCAGGCCAATCAGGTTCCAGAAGGTCAGTTTGATGGAGGCAAGCCTTTTCATCATGACCGGGTCTTTCCCTTTAATTAATGCATGAATAAGAGCCAGAGGATTCCCAATCCGGGTAAACAGCCCATGAACATGTGCAGGGCTTTGGGCCATTTCCAGTTGCCGGGCACATGAAAAGCCAGCATGAGCCCCATGAAAACACATGAGGCCTTTAAAAACCCCTTGCTCCAGTGCCA
>VMSV01000149.1 GCA_013791935.1 Desulfobacteraceae bacterium
ATTCTGCCCATCTGCTCCTTCTGCAAAAAAATCCGGGATGACAAGGGATATTGGGAACAGGTGGAAGTATATGTCGGCGATCACTCCCATGCTGATTTCAGTCATAGTATCTGCCCGGACTGCATGAGAATAAACTACCCTGAATACAACGAGGAAGAGAATTACGCGGGGAATCATGGATGAGTGAAGAGTGATCAGTGATGAGAAATGTGTGAAGCGCGAACGGTGAAAAGAAAATGGATGCCATTCGACCAGATAAAAAGAATCCCGGCACATATCATGCTACAACATGCTACAACCGCGCCGGAATATGCGCTTGATAGAGTCCATAGCAAATACGGATATCTGCATATGAACACGGATATTTATTACGAAATACTTTGAAAGGGGTTGAAAACCTGGATACTCAAACCATTAAAATCAGAAACATTCCGTGTTACTAAGGTTAAATTATGGCAATGGGCTGTTGAGGCAATAATCGCATCAGGAAGTTTTATGTTATGAGTTCTTCTGAGGTGAATTGTCTTTTCAAAAATCGGTTGGTCAAAAACAAAAAGACGAAACCCATCCAAGAAATCACGAACAATTTTATCTTCCGGTTCGGCAAATGGATAAGACAACACTTCCAAGGATACGATGATTGAAATTGAAAGGCGGGCTTTGTGTTCTCTCAGCCAGTCAATGGCTGTTGGGTCACCGTTAAGGTAGTAGATTATCATGTTTGTATCAACGAGATAATCAATGTCCCCATTCATCTCTTAATTCCTTTTGATATTTTAAGGGATCGATTATACGGCCTTTCAGTATCCCGGCGGCTTGAATGAACGGATCGTGCTGAGGCAGAGATATGCCGTCAAGAATGGTGAACTGAATAGTCACCTTGTCTTTTCGGACTTTAACTTGATCCTCGACACCAGGAATGAACAAGCCTCCGTCTTTGATAATTGCTTCAGCTATCATGATACCCTCCATTATGTTTGATTAATGGCTGCAAACTAACATACAGTATAGGGTTTTTCAAATATTATATGGCTCTCGATTTTCTAAATTTTCTTTGGATTGATTTTGCAACTTTTTACGCGAATTGAACCTCCGTGAACCGGCTTCTCAGGGCCGTTACCTGATCTTTCACCATCTTGCCTTTTAAAACATCCTTGATCAATCCGGCCACTTCCCCCATTTCCGCTTCCTTCATGCCGAACCGGGTGAGTTCCTGAACCCCGATTCTCAAGCCCGAGGGATTTTTCGCGTCCCGATCTCCGGGAAGCATGTTGTAATTGACGATGATGTTGCTTTCCGCAAGGTCCCTGGCGATTTTGATGGCCGGTCCGTAGGAGGACACATTCACGGCGATCTGGTGGGATTTTGTAAATCCAAAGGCCTTGGCATCCACCAAAACCCCCTCATCATCCAAGCCCTGGCCCAGGGCCTTGGCGTTTTTCACGATCTGGGTTGCATATGCCATTCCGTGGGCTTTCATTTCCCGAATGGCCACCACAAGACCGGGAATGGTGTGCAGATGGTGATTGCTGGAGGATCCCGGCATGACCCCTCGATCCACATTGCCCCACCACTTCATTTCCTCATCCGTGGAAAGATTGCCCAGAATGACCCCCCGTTGGGGACCGGGAAAGGTTTTATGGGTGCTGGCCGCCACAAAATGGGCGCCTTCGGCAATGGGGTCCTGGAATTGCTTTCCCGCAATCAGGCCCAGAACATGGGCCGCATCATAGAGAACCGCGATATTCTTCTGGCGACAGACTTCCGATATTTCTTTGACCGGCTCGGGAAAAAGAAAAAGACTTTTCCCCAGGATCACCATCCTGGGGTTTTTTTCTTCCACCAGATCCATACATTTTTGCGTGTCCAGATGGTACCCGTCCGGTGTGGTGGGCCAGGGGAAAAAAGAAATGGAGTTGGGCTTGCCGGTTTCCAAAACCTGACCCCGCACCTGGATTCTTCGCCCGAAAATACCGATGGGGTTATGGCTGATGTGGCCTCCGGTATCAATGGAATTGGCAATCACCGTATCCCCGCCCCGAAGCATGCTGATGGCAATGGCGGTGTTGGCCTGGTTCCCTGAAATGGGGCGCACATCCGCCTGTTTGCATCCGGTGAGTTCAATGATTTCTTTTTCCGCCATGCTTTCCAGCAAATCGATATAGGCGGTTCCCTCGTAATACCGGTTTCTTTCTTCGGCGGTATTGGGGTGACCTTCGGCATAGCGCCCCATGAAATCATTGCATTCGATCTGGCGAACCGCCGGGGATTGGGTGTTTTCACTGGCAATCATGTTGAGGGTTTCTTTACCCCGCCATTGATTCTGCTGTTCCACGATGGTTAGAATATCCGATATATCTACAGGCATTTAAGTCTCCTTTAATTTTATTTTCCGGTGTGCTATATCATTTTCAACCGGGCTTTTCAATGAACAGATTGGGGTCCTTTGGTTTATTTTCAGGTTGAGGGCGCGGCCCGGGTTCCCCGGGGTTTCCATTTGATATTCTACAGTAAACTTTTATCAAGGAGCAAAGAATGAGGTTAAAAACCATAAAGCTGATCCCCCTGATCCTTGGGCTGACCCTATGTGTTTCATGCACGGGAAGCTGGCATCAGATCATGGGAGACAACACCCGGAAAGGCGTTTCCAGCAGCCTGGTGGATTATTTGTACCCAAAAGGCGAAACCCCACCTAAATTTGATGAAAGCGTTCCAAATCTGAGCCTTCCCCTTCGCGTGGGGCTTGCATTTGTTCCGGCTGCATCCAATGACGTCCAGGGGCTTTCGGAAGCCCATAAGGCGGATCTTCTAGAAAAAACAAAAGAAGCTTTCCGGGGTCGGGAATTCATCAAGGACATCATGATCATCCCGGACACCTACATGCGGGGCGGACAGGGCTTTGAAGGGGTTGACCAGATCGCAAGGCTTTACAGCCTGGATGTGATCGCCCTGGTTTCTTACGACCAGGTATCCCATGTGGATGACACAAAGGCTTCCATTCTCTACTGGACCGTTGTGGGAGCCTACTTCATCAAGGGAAGTAAAAATGATGTCCAGACCTTCGTGGACACGGCCATCTTTGACGTTTCCAGTCATAAACTGCTTTTCCGTGCCCCGGGGGTCAACAGCATAAAAGACACATCCACACTCATCAACAGTCCGGAGAAAATGAGAAAATCACGGGAAGAGAGTTTCAATCTGGCCATGGCGGATATGACGGCCAACCTCAATAAGGAACTTGATGCTTTCAAGGAGCGGGTTAAAAAAGAAAAAATGGTTACCATCTCCCACCGCGAAGGGTATAAGGGTGGGAGCGGGGCGTTTGATCCGGGCATCATCCTGATTTTATTAGCGATGGTCGGGGCCGAAAAGCTTTTGAATTTTTCGAATAAAATCCGTCGATCCTCCGGAACCCATGAATCCAAATCTGCTGGATAAAAAATGGATTCTCCCCGGCGCTGTGAGCACCCTGGCTCTCACTGTTTTCCTGTCTGGGAGCACCGGATTTTCCTGGTTCGTTTACCACCGGGACTCGATCTTGAATGGCCAGGTGTGGAGGCTGTTTACGACCCATTTTGTCCATACCGGGTTCAATCATCTGGTGTTGAATATTGTCGGTCTGACCCTGGTTTTCCTTGTTTTCGGCAAAGGGTATTCCATGCGGCCCTGGCTGTTATGCCTTGGGGTCAGCATGGCCGGAGTCAGTCTCGGCCTGTTGGTATTTCACCCGGACCTGGAATGGTATGCAGGGTTTTCGGGGGTGCTCCATGGTTTGATGGTCATGGGGATCATCGGTTCAATCGGGGAAAGGCGGCCTTTGGGATATTTCCTTCTGGTGGCTGTATTTCTGAAGATCGTCTTCGAACAACTGGGGAGCCCGTCTTCGGGAATGGCCGAATTCATTCAATCCCCGGTGATTGTTGACGCCCATCTCTACGGTGCGATTACCGGATTGTTGTTTGGAATTCAGAAAATGCCGCCCATCCTCAAAAGGAAACCTCATGTATAAAGGCGAATGGTTTAACGCAATCAGTCATTTGATCGGAGCGGCCCTGGCCCTCATCGGGCTGGTGGTCTTGGTGGTCCTGGCCTCCCTTCAGGGTGATCCCTGGAAGATCGTGAGTTTCAGCATTTATGGTGCCACCCTGTTGCTGCTCTATACTTTCTCCACCCTGTACCACAGCTTTTCCGGAGAGGTTAAACAGCTTTTTCGAAAATTCGATCACTTCTCGATTTATCTTCTCATCGCAGGAACCTACACCCCTTTTACCCTGGTGACGCTTCGCGGAGCCTGGGGCTGGTCCATCTTCGGGGCCATCTGGAGCCTGGCCATCGGGGGGATTGTGTTGGAAGCCCTGCCGCAAAAAAGAAAACAAACCCTTTCCGTGGTCATTTATATCTTCATGGGTTGGCTCATTATGATCGACCTCAAACCCCTGCTAAGGAACCTGCCCTTCATGGGCTTTGCAGGGCTTCTCCTGGGGGGCCTCTTTTATACCGCCGGCGTGGCTTTTTATGCCCTGGATAAGCGGTTCCGCCATTTTCACGGGATCTGGCATCTGTTCGTGCTGGCAGGAAGCCTTTGCCACTATATTGCCGTGGTGGTTTATGTGCTTTAGGGTTTATGAAAAATGACGACTGAAATAAAAATCAATCTTCGCGCCAAATTAATGTTTATTTTCTTGATATTGGCTCTAGTGCCTTTAGGGGCAATGGGATGGTTTTCCATTAAAACCACAGAAGAACTCATCGGCAATATGGTGTTCCGCCAGCTCCAAAATGTTGCGGTGGACAAGATCGCCCTTCTGGAACACTGGCTCAACGAGCGCAGGGCCGATTTGACAGTGATCGCCGAAACCTCCCTGGTAAAATCCATGAATCCTGAAAGCATCGGGCCTTATCTGGACCTGGTTCGACGCCAGTACGGGATTTATAAGGATTTGACGGTGGTTTCCGTTTCCGGTGATTTTGTGGTGAGGAGCGGGGATGGCCAATCACCCGACCAGACGCCTGGCAGTGATCTCATCAGGGTTTCGGAAGCCCTGTTTATGTCGGGTATCACCTATGCCCCGGAAGAAAAAGAATCCACCTTTTATATCGCCGCCCCTATCCACGACGATGCCGGAAAACGATCGGGAACGGTTTACGGCAGAGTGGGAACCAACAAGATCATCTTTTTCATTCTGAATGTATCTCTCGGGAAAACCGGGGAATGTTATCTGGTGGATAAGGACGGAAGGTTTCTGGCCCACAAAGACCCATCCCGGATTTTAACTGAAAATATCTCCCAGACCGGTAGTTTCAGGAATATTTTCGATAAATCAACCCATAGAAAAACCTACCTGGATTACAGGGGGATTGAAGTTCTGGGAACATCCCTCAACGTCCGCGGCACGGACTGGTATATTGTGGTGGAACAGGATCAGGAAGAAGCATTCCGCAGCACAAAGACCTTGAAGCGCATTGTCTATTTAACCATTTTTATAGGCATTGCCTGTGCCATGATGCTCACCTGGATCATCTCCTACCATATTGTCCGGCCCATCAGAGTCCTCAGCAAACATTCCGAATCCATGGCGGATTCCAAGCTTGACGAAAGCGTTCTTAAGTTGAATCGCAATGATGAAATCGGTATGCTCTACCGGGCATTTTACCATATGTTTCTGAAACTCAGGAACCGACAGAATGACCTGGAACACAAGGTAGAGTTGAAAGAGGCGGAACTCAAAGAAACCGACACGATATTAAGAAAGACCCAGCTCCTCGCTGAACGATCCGAAAGGTTCGCCGCCATGGGCAGAATGGGCGCTGCCGTAGCCCATGAGATTCGAACCCCTCTGACATCCCTTAAGTTGTTCCTGGAATCGGCTCAGGATCAGATCGAACCCTCCCCGGAGGATGCCGAAGATTTTCAGATCGCCATGAAACAGATTCGAAGAATAGAGGGCACCATCAACCGTTTTTTGGATTTCACAAAACCCAGGGGTTTGGTTTTTTCGGAAATGACTATTCCGGAACTCATGGAAGATGCGCTCTTCATGTTCAAGCCGCTGATCAACCGCCAGGAATGCACCCTGACCATCGATATGGAAGAAGACCTTCCACAAATTTCCGGGGATCGAAAACTGCTGGCGGAAGCCCTGATCAACCTGCTGATCAATGCCCTTGATGCCATTTCCGACCATGGCACGGTGGCCATTGTAGCCTATCTGGATCACCCGGTGCACGAGGAAAAAAAGACCCCTGTGGTAAGAATCGATATCAGCGATACGGGTGCGGGAATTCCCGAGGATCGGATTGACAACATCTTCGAGCCTTTTTTTACCACAAAGGCTTCGGGTACTGGACTGGGTCTTCCCCTTGTGTTAAATACCGTCAAAAGCCACTTCGGATTTGTTCGCGTTAAGAGCATAATTGGGCAAGGAACCACTTTTTCCGTTTTTCTACCCTTAACAATACATAACACTCGAACAGATGACCATCATGGAAAAGATACTGATCATTGATGATGACGAGAGCCTGGTTCATTTTTTAAGCCGATTTTTTAAAAGGAAAGGCTATGCGGTTACCGCATGTCTCCGGGGTCGTGATGCCCTGGAGGAAATATCCCGGCACACTTTTGACCTGATTCTACTGGATTACAAAATGCCCGAATTGAACGGGCTGGACATGCTGGCCAAAATCAAAAGCATTGAGGTGAAAACGCCCGTTATCTTGATGACGGCATACGGCACCACGGATCTAGCCATTGAAACCATGAAGCTGGGAGCCTATGACTACCTCATCAAGCCCTTTGACCGCAAGGATTTGACCCACATTGTCAACGAAGCGCTTCTGGTGAACCGCCAGATGAAGGAAATTGTCCGGTTTCCAACAGATCCGTCTTCCATGCCCGCTCCGCGGGACAAGGACGGCCTTCAGATTGTGGGCAACAGCCGTAAAATGCAGGAAATTTACAAGCGCATCGGCCAGATCGCCCAGAAAGATATCTCTGTCCTCATCACCGGCGAAAGCGGAACCGGAAAAGAGCTTGCGGCAAAGGCCATCTATCATCACAGCAGCCGCAAGGATAAGCCTTTCATCGCGGTGAACTGTGCCGCCATTCCGGAATCCCTTTTTGAAAGTGAGTTGTTCGGTCACGAGCGGGGTGCCTTCACAGGAGCGGAACGCACCTACATCGGTAAAATCGAGCGGTGCTCCGGCGGCACCCTTTTCCTGGATGAAATCGGAGAGCTTTCCACCTCCTTGCAAAGCAAACTTCTGCGGGTTTTACAGGAAGGAGAGATCGAGCGGCTCGGGGGCAATCAAACCATCAAGGTTGATATCCGGATCATCACGGCCACAAACAAGAACCTTGAGGAAGAGATCGCTTCAGGGACTTTCAGAAAAGATCTCTATTTCAGATTGAAAGTCATTTCCATAGAGCTTCCCCCTTTAACACACCGAAGGGAGGACATCCCCCATCTGGCGGATTATTTCCTCATGCGGTTCTGCGCGGAATACGGCAAGCCTATCTGCTACCTGTCCGAAGAGGCTTTAAACAAACTGATCTCCTATTCATGGCCCGGAAACGTTCGAGAACTGGAAAACTGCATTCGTAGGGCTGTTCTCATCACCCCGGGAGAGGTAATTCCCGAAAGCAGCCTCATGATACCGGATTCCAAGGCCGCTCATCTTTCAAGCCCCCTGACCCGGGAGCAGCTTGTTGACCGGTTAAGAGAAAAGCTTGATGAAATCCTTCCGGAGATTCTGCGCCTTTCCAAGGAGGACATCCATGCCAATATCATAGAGATGGTTGAGGAAATCCTCATTGAAAAAACCATGCAGGCCTGCGGGGATAACCAGGTCCAAGCCGCCAAAATGCTGGGAATCAGCCGGAACACACTGCGCGTCCGTTTGAAGAAACAGAGCCACGAAATGACGGATTGATTTTCACGTGATCCTGTAATTTCATGTTTTGGTCTTGGTGATCAAATATTGCACAGACCTGCTACATTCACTACTATATCCTTTTAATCAAATTAGTTAAGACTTTTTCACGCCCTTGATTCAAGCAAATCCTGTTCATGAATTAACCAAACACCCCTCCGCCATAAAATGCTACCCATTTTTATGTATATTATTAAACTATAATATCATTAGGTTATAGGTAAATAACCTCCTATTTTTTTTTTGGCATGCAGCTTGCTCAGGGTGGAGCAGGCTACACGACTGTTTTAAAAGGATTGAACACAAAAAAAGGGGGGGGTTGCATATGAAGACGAATCAGATTCACGAAATAGATGTGGGCAGTTCCACTCCCAGGCTTATTGCCTCAAAAAGCAAAGCCATGAGTGCGGAGGGGCTTAGAACAAAAGAAAGAATTGAAGAAATCCTGACGATGTGCGCGAGGGAAAACCCGGTTTACGAGCAGATCAGCACTTACAGCGTGGCGCTGTATGCCATGGGTTTTTTCCCTTGCGCTGACCTCATGTCTTTTCAGGATGTGGATTCCAGGGAAGCTGCCGCCGTCTTAAGGGATTATTTTACGGAAATCAGAGAAGAAGCTTTACCCAATGACTATCATATCCTCGACTCAAGAGACCGATATCTGATGGTTGGAGGTGACCCCCTTTTCCCGGTACATTTTGCCGTGTTCGTGGACAGCCGGAGTCCTTCACCGTTTTTTTCAAAATTGCCTTTTTTCGGCAGCGGATTCGACAGCCTGGAAGAACTCAAGAATGAATTCATTGGAATAGACGGCATCAAATCATCGGATTTTCATTATTTTAAAAAAATAGGATATGGGGAAATTCCACTGGAATCCAGGGGAAAAATATATATTGTGAAGAACGATTGATAATTAACAACCTCAACAAAATCAAATGCAAATGGGAAGGAGATGGATGAATGTCCGTTATTGAGAGCGTTATAAACAAAGTCAAGAAAGTGGATCCCGATCAGCACGAGTTTCATCAAGCGGTAATAGAGGTTATGGAGACATTGGAGCCCACCACGAAGCGCCATCCCGAATTCGTGAAAAGCGGAATTTATGAGAGAATCGTGGAGCCTGAGAGGGCCATGATTTTTCGAGTACCCTGGGTGGATGATAAAAACCAGGTTCAAGTGAATCGGGGGTTTCGTGTCCAGTTCAATAATGCCATAGGCCCTTTTAAAGGAGGCATTCGGTTCCATCCTTCCGTGAACATAAGCATCATCAAATTTCTGGGATTCGAGCAGATTTTTAAAAATTCCCTCACCACACTGGCCATGGGCGGCGGAAAAGGCGGCTCGGATTTTGATCCCAAGGGCAAATCAGACATGGAAGTTATGCGCTTTTGCCAGGCCTTCATGCGGGAGCTTTTCCGCCATATCGGGCCGGAAACCGATGTTCCTGCCGGGGATACCGGCGTAGGGGGTCGTGAAATAGGCTACATGTACGGTTATTACAAAAAGATCCGCAATGAGCATACCGGGGTTCTGACGGGAAAAGGCCTGGAATACGGCGGCAGCCTCATTCGGCCGGAGGCCACAGGGTACGGCACCGTCTATTTTGCTGCGGAGATGCTGGCGACCAGGGGACTGGACTTTAGAGGCAAGACCGTTGCGATCAGCGGTTCCGGAAACGTGGCCCAATTTGCCATTGAAAAAGTCAACCAGATGGGTGGTAAAGTAATATCGGTGAGCGATTCCAGCGCTGCAGTCATTGATGAAAAAGGCTTTGACGATGAGAAATCCTGTTATCTGATGGAATTGAAGAATGTTTACAGGGGCCGGATTTCTGAATTTTCTGAAAAATACAAGGCGGTTTGTTTTGAAGGCAAGAGCGTATGGGATGTGATTCGAGAGCAGGGAATCAAAGTGGATATTGCTCTACCTTGTGCCACACAGAACGAAATTGATGCGGAAAACGCCCTGGCTCTGGTGAAAAACGGTTGTATCTGTGTGGCCGAAGGCGCCAACATGCCTTCTTCTCCGGAAGCCGTGAAAGTTTTCCAAAGCAACAACATCCTTTACGGACCGGGCAAGGCAGCCAATGCAGGCGGCGTAGCCACATCAGGTCTTGAGATGAGCCAGAACAGCTCAAAGCTGTCATGGACACGAGAAGAAGTGGACACGCGACTGCTACTCATCATGAAAGGCATTCACAAGTCCTGCCTGGATGCTGCGGAAGCCTACGGCAAAAAGGGAGATTACGTCATGGGTGCCAATATCGCTGGTTTTGTGAAGGTGGCAAAAGCCATGCTGGCCTTTGGTGTGGTTTAAACAATATACTGAAGTAGCGTATTGAAGATCCAGAAGTCAGAAGCCGGAATGAGGGCTGAAAATCCTTCTACCGGTTTCCGACTTCTGGATTAGACAGATAACACACTACCCTCTGATTCACCACATCGGACTGAAATTTTACATCCTCATGCCGAGTGTCCACAACCTTCACCACATGCTCGAACCGACTGCTCTCGGGAACCAGTGCCCCCAATAGATTTTTCCGGGACCGGATCCATTCCAGATTGAAAACCACATCCGGGCTTTCAGGATAGATTGCAAGATAGAAAATGCCTGTTTCAATAAGGTCATGGAAAAAATGTGTCCCGAAGGACAAGTCGGGAATCAGGCTGCCGCTCTGGTAACTGATTTCAGCCATTACCGCCACATGGTTGATTTCGGAAAAATTCACCGGAACCCCCATGGAAGGGGAATGGGTTCCCCATCTTCCCGGCCCCATCAGAAGGGTCGGGATTTGTTCCCGGTGTGCTGCCAACCGGTTCAGCTTGCCTATAAGCCGGGCCACACTGTATTTTTCAGAGACAGAGAGGGCCACATAGGCCTCGGGATCCACCAGAATGATGCGTGCAATATTCTGGGAAATACTGCCCCCCATGAAATTGCCATCCAGCCGAATGAGGATTCGATCTTCTGGAATATTTTCAGGAAGTCCTTCTTCGTTTTTAAAACCAAGGGTTTGAAAAGGCCGACATTGAAGTAGATTGACCTGCATGGCCCCTTTTGAATTGAAATTCACGGTAAATTCAATGTCCACCGGATTCTCGTATGTTTTTTCAAGCATACCGAGCATGCGCTGCATCATGGGGATAAAGGGGGTTTGGGTAAGAAATGGATCAAATGTAAGAACCCAAAAATCTTTTTCCGGCCTTCCCATATCCCGGAGGCTTTGGGTTGCCTCCCTGTCCTGAATACCGATAAGATTAATGTTTTCAGGAACTTCTTTGGCAAGAAGCTCCTCCAAGGAGATGGTCTCAATCTGATTTTTTTCCAGATTCAACAGATCCACAAAATGCTGGGAAAATTTTCGAATATCGCTCATGCTGATGAGGGGTTTCACCAGGGGATCATCCACAGCCACGATTCTAGGATAATCCCTTTCCACCCGGTTCACGGCACGGGTCCCCAGCCCGAACACCAGGCGGATCATGCCTTCCTCTGCTTTCATCCCTTTCTTCCACACAAAGGGATTCCGGGAAAGTCCCACCCCGGCAAGCTCGGGAAAGAAATAGGACTTATGGGAAGCACCCGACACACGCTGGACCAGCAGAGCCATTTGTTCATTGGTCTGATCCAGCCCACGCTGGAGGCGGTAGTTTAAGGCATCCTCGCTCATGGTGCTGGCGTAGATCAGGCGAACTGCTTCCTCAAAACTGTCGTAGCGTTTTTCAGGAGACTCCTGATTGACGCAGAAATAGCTTTCGTATTTCCCGGCAAATGCGCTCCCGAAAGCGTCCTCCAGCAGGCTGGAAGACCGGACGATGATGGGGGATTGCCCGAAATATTCCAGCATCCGCTTGAACTGTTCAACGATCTCTTCCGGAAAGTTCCCTCCGGCCATTTTATTTTTTAATTCCTGGGCATTTGGAAGATATCCCTCCCGGGTTTTATGGGCCATGAAGGTTTGCCACCAGCCGTTCTGCACGATGTAAGAATAAAAGATATCCGAACCGATGTAAAAAGAATCGTGGTGCTCCAGGGCATTGTGCCAGTCAAAGTCATTGTCTTGCAGCAGGATGTTTCGGGCCAAAAGCATCCCCACGGCTTTCCCCCCGATAAAACCGCTTCCGATGAGTCGCTCCTTGATTCGAAGAAGGTCCTCAAGGGAAAAATAATCCTGAACCATGGAAAGAAGCCTCTGGTTCCGGGTCAGCATCAGGCGGCTCAACTGCTGAACCATATCTCGTCTCTCTTCCGGACTGGCCCCCGAATCCAGCAACTCCCTGGCCTGCATAAACAACCGATCCCAGTAATCCAGGTAGCGTTGAGCCCCCGTGGTGATGTTGTACCGGGAAAGATGGGAAAAGAGTTGGGCCGCATCCACGCTGTTGATGACCGGTACGAGTTCGTCCTTTTCCTTGATATGGGGGAAAAACATGGTGGGGGAATACCGGTGCTGCACCTTGATGGGATGAATACAGATCCGGCCCTCATAGTTGTGGATATCGATGAGAATCTGTGTGGTTTCCCGTATGCGGGCGATGGCTTTATAGGAATGACTGTTTCGCAGAAGGGCGAAATACGCGATGGTGTTCAGTTCAAAAAGATAGGGACAGGTGATGAAAAAAAAGTCGCTGATCATGGAATCCGTGGCCCATAAATGCAGAAGGTCGGAAAGGGAATCAAAAACATAACACACTTCCCTTCCTTCCCGGGTGATAATACTATGCACTTTGGCTGAAAAGGATTCAAAGCTGTTTTCCATTTTCAGGGGATAGATGGTAATGTTGGCGCGCTCTTCCAAAAGGGGGGTGTGACGCCCGAACCGCAGGTAAACCACTCGTTCGTTTCGGGCAACCGCACTGTTAACAAAGGGCAGCAACACCCTCTGGTAGTCGTCAACATTATCCACCTGCCAGACCACATTGTCGCCCCTTCGCAGGCTATCAATGATGGTATCCAGGCTTTTCCAGCCCGTGCTCACACGTGAATAATAATCCATTTATCGCATCCTTTACATAGGGTGTCTTTCATAATCTTTTTCAACGCCGCTTCCGTATCCTGGACGATCTGTTTAAGAACCCCGCTGTTGTGCAGAGAAATGACCTGAATGGTTAAGTCAAGGACCCGCAGCGAGCTGTGGTATTCCGCATGGGCCAGGGTCAGATTTTTGCAGCGTTCCAGGGGAGTATTCGATTTTTCAGCTGCCGCCCTCTTCTTTTCATAAAGCATGGCAAAAGCCTTTTTGTGAATGGCGATGAGGAGTTCATCCTTGTTGGCGTAGTATTTATAAAGAATGGCCGCCGTCATTTTCATCTATTGGCTTGGAAAACCCCGTAAACCTTTCGATCATTTAACGATCTTCAAAACCCCGGCGGTTTTCACCTTTTCCACCATGGCTTTGAAGATCACATAGGAGGCCTGTTCCGGGGACAGGGCCGGCAAACCAGCGATTCTCTTGCAGTCGCTGACGAGGGGGTCATTTCCAGGAACCCTGAACCGGGCCCGGATAAACAAACCGTATTGGGCATGGAATTGAACCATGCCCTTTTCCGACAGGTTCGCCAGTTTGGTTTTGTCCTTAAACGACAAATCCTGGATTAACAGGTCCACGGCCTTATCCACCGAATTCGGAAACCGGCTTAAAATGGAATCCATGGGGTTATCCGTCATGATCGCCCCTCAGGGGTCAAAGACCCCGTTCCGCGGCCATGCGACCCATGACCTCTTCAAAGGTTTTTGGCGGGGCATCGGTCCTGTCTTTACGGGCTTCCATGGAGATGGCCAAAACCGGGCATCGGTCCACACAAAGGCCGCAGCCGATGCAGCGTTTGGTGAGCACCACGGAAATGCCGTCCTTCTCCTCAATGGCATCCATGGGGCAAATGGCCGCGCACTCCCCGCACCCGGTACACAAATCCCCGTCAATGACGGACCGGTAATAGGAGGTCACCATTTCCCCGGGGTTGGGAAACATCTTGATGTTTTTCAAGGTGGGGCAGCAGCAGGAACAGCAGCAGCAAACAGCCTCCAGCTTCTGAGTGTTGGAGGGATTCAGCACCAGGCCGTTGGCCTCGGCCAGATCCAGAATCCGGAAGGCTTCCTCCTTGTCAATGGCGCGGGCGATGTTGTTGTCCATATAATATTGCGCGAACTTCCCGAACATCATGCACACTTCAATGGGCTTGGAACAGGGGTTGTCCAAAATGCCCTGTTCTTTTTTACAGATGCAATCGGCAACGGCCATGATCTCCTCCTGGCCCACCAATTCCCGACCCCGGTTATAGGGGGCCACCGTGGCATCTCCCTTAAGAGCCGATTCCACGGGGATCACGCGCAACTGGCTGGTGGCCAGTGCCCCCAGGGACAAGCCGATAAAGGGCATGTACTCCTCAACCAGTTCGCAGAATTCCCGATCCATCCGATGGAGTTGAAATTCATACAGACCGACGATAAATTGAAAGGCCATGTATTTGCGCACTTCATCTTCCCGAATTCGGAAGATCAGGCCGTCCTTGGCCATCTGCTCCAGGTCTTCGGCCAGTTGTTTTTGGTCCAGACCGGTACGGCCGGCAATCTCGGGCACGGTTTCCGGTTCGCTTTTCAATTGCAGGGTCAACGCCGCCTGCTCGGGGGTAAACATCTTCATCAGCAGCTTGATTTCCACACCAGTGGGGGTTTCCGGAAAACCTGCCGGCAGTCGATCCAAAAACACCCTTAGCCGCTTATACACATCTTCAGTCATGGGACCTCCCTTTTTTCCCTGAATCTTTCATTTTCATGCAAGATTCAGGTCTTGAATAATTCGATTTAAATGGGCTCAAAAACATTGAATCGGCCCTGATTCCGGACTATGCCCCGGGTTCCGACAAAATCGCCGGTCATCATTTCCTGCCATAATCCCGGGTCGGCGGGGGTTATGGCCGCAAATCTTTTGAAAGGCTGGTTTTCCGTTCTTCCGATGATCAAACCCTTTTCAGGTTGGCCTTCCCGGTTGAATAACACCGTATACGTTTCCACTGCCGCGCTGCCCTTGGGTTGGTTTTCGATTTCCGGGGTTTTCGTGGCATGGATTTGTTTTTGCAAAACATCGGGATGGGTCCGCTGCCAGGGCTTCTCCAGGGGCAGGGTATTATAAATCCCCACGGAATGCTTGCTTAAATAATAGGAATTGCCGTTGAGCAGCCCGAATTTACCGGGATTCTCCCGCAACTTTTCCACCATAGCGGCCAGGGAATGCATCACATAATTGTTTCCCGGTCCCCCGAAATACGGCAATCCGCCTGTGACCGTAAGGGGTCGAGAATCATTTTCGTCCATGCCCAGCATGTCCCTGGCAATTTCGACCGCACAGGGAAAACAGCTGTAGAGATCGATGTGGTCCATGTCTTCCATGGTTTTCCCGGCCATGTCCAGAGCGGTTTTTCCGCATAATTTGATGGCCGGAGAGGAGTAATAGTTGACGCGGTTCAATACATACCAGTGATCCGCCGCATCTGCGCACCCATGCAGATAAACCCGTTTTTCTCGCCGGACGCCCAATTCATCGGCCATGGCCTCGGACATGAGCAAAACGGCTGCCGACTGGTTTACCCCCAGCATGGAGTTCATGAGCTTGGTATAAGGAAACCCCACATAACGGTTGTTCCCGGTCACGGTCATGATCTCTTGGGCGGATCGCGCTTTGGGAAACCAGGCATACGAATTTTTCTCCGCCACTCGGGAAAACCTTGAAAACAAATCCGCAATTTTGCTCTGATGATCTGAAAAACTTCGGCCAAGATAAGAACGCAAGGCATTTTCAAACATGGGGTAGACATTGACCGGAACGCCGATGCCGTGGATCATTTCCGTTTCGCAGGCACCGTCTCCGGCACGATAGGGGAAAAATAATTCAGGCGCTTGATCCGAAGGCTGATCCCAATCCGGTTGGATCCCCGCCTTTCGGGCCATACCCATGGCTGCCTGGGCCTCCATGCCCCCCAACAGGGCGCATTGTATTTTTAAATTCGCGATATCTTCGGACAGTCGATTGACAGCGGCCTGGGGGCTGCACCCGCCGACGCCGGAAAGGTATTGGTTTTTCGCATGAATATTCAGGGCATTGCACAAAGCTTGGGGCGGATTTTTCAGATAATCGATAAATCCCGAGGTGATCACCAGAGTGTCTATTCGGGATTGGATTTGTTTCAAATGAATCCCCGCATCCTCCAATGCCCGCTTCACGGATTCCATGAGCAGTTGAAGGGGGGATAAACAAGCTTCAAAAGTACTCCCCTTATCGGTTGTCTGCCCCACCCCCACCAAAACCGGAATTGCGTGTTGATCCATCATACTACCTCATATAATAGGGACCCAGAAAATGGCAGGAGGAACTTTTTTTGTCAAGCATAAAACCCTGAAACAAGAGCCTGTGCCGAAGTTGGACCCGTGTGAAAACGAACCATGGGCCCTTTAAAAGATATGGAATCCATTTGAATATTGCCCAACCCATGGTATAGATCATGGGAAGGTAGATCCAACCGGCCTGAAACCTATGAATCACAACCCGTTGCCCTTGATGAAAAACCGAAAAACAATCAAGCACTTCCTTTGGACGGCAGGCCTTGCCCTGCTTGGTTTGATCGCAGCCCCGGGGTTTTGGAACACGTTTGATCTGAAAGTCACGGACGTGATCATTGAGAACCAGGCATTAAGCCAGGCGCTTTTCGGAAAAACGGTGGTTCATCTCACGGATCTGCATATGACCCACCCGGGGATTCGCGAGAAAGAGGTCTTGAAGCGACTGGAAGCCTTGAAGCCGGATCTGGTTTTTCTCACCGGCGATTATATCGCCTGGGAAGGGGCTGTGCAGGAGGCCCTGGCGTTTTTAAACCGGATCAACCCACCCATGGGGGCCTATGCCGTGATCGGCGACTATGACATGAGCCGGTCCCGGGTGGCTTGCCTTTTCTGCCATGAAAAGGGCAGCAAAAATCCCACCCAAGCCCACTCGGTGCACATGCTCAACAATACCATGATGCGGATTCAGTCAGGCAAAACCGGTTTTTACCTCTACGGCATGTCCGAGG
>VMSV01000048.1 GCA_013791935.1 Desulfobacteraceae bacterium
CGAAAATCGATAAGATCCTTTCCAAGGTCGGAATTGCCGTTGAGAAGAGCTCCGTTGAGCTTCTTGTATCTTTCCATATTGTCATGGGAAAAAGCGATTTTCTCTTCAAAGACCTTCTGATCTTTTTCGATGGCGTGAATCCCGTCGATATTCATTCTTTCACTGAGCAGGGCCTGAACCATGGCCGCCGAGACCTGCTGCTGGGGAACGTGCATACTTGGGATCTCATTATAAGTGTTTGCCATAGCCTTGAATCGGGTAATCAGGACCGCCGATAACCCCGTAATAAGAAGAGAGAGGACGACGGTCATTAAAATGAGTCTTTGTTTTATGGTTAAATTCTTCATAGCTTTCCTTTCAAAAATACAATCCGTCCGTAGGAGGGCAGGTTAGGGTACTTATCAGATGGACTTTTCAAGAGTCATGATTTCAGCATTGTTCAATACTTTGTCTATATCCAGAAGTATCCTGACCTTCCCGTCGTTTTTGGCCATGCCGAGGATGTATTCCGTATTGAGTTTTGCTCCGAAATCCGGAGTTTGCTCAATATCATCCCCTTTAATGTTCATGACCTCTGAAACAGCATCCACGACAACCCCCATGAGGATGGTCCCGATCTGGCCTTCCACTTCCACAACAATAACGCAAGTTCTTTCCGTATATTCGTCTTGAGGCATGCTGAAACGAATCCTTAAATCAATAACAGGAATCACCTTCCCCCGAAGGTTGATCACCCCTTTGACAAAAGTAGGGGTTTTCGGTACAGGGGTAATATCCATCATGCCGATGATTTCTTTGATTTTTAATATTCCAATACCGTACTCTTCCTGGTCCAGGCTGAAAGTCAGGTATTTGCCTTCGTTTTTTCCTGTTATCGCGGTAGTTTGGTCGATTGCCGGTAAGCCCATGGGGTCCCTCCATATGGTTAAGAAAATAAATAGATATTCTATTTCTAATTTTAAATTTTAGTTATTGCATCGGCAATTTTAGGGGAAACTTAAATGAAAAACTCAAAGGATCTAAATAAGTTTAAATAATTTTTGGAATTTTCGGCGTGAAAAGAGGGGAGTTTTAAGTAAGCAGCTTACATAAAGGGAAGGGGTTTCCCGGTTCGATAGCAAAGGGCTTGGCAGGTGGCAATCAACCTGCCCTGGGAATCCGTCACCCGGATATCATAACCGGCTGTTTTGCGAGTACTGCTGATTTCCCGGGCAATGGCTTTAAGCCGGGCTTTTTCACGGGGCCCTGCTATATAAGTCACATTCACATTCAGGGCCACGGCCAGGGTGCCGTGGGTTTGGCAGGCGATCTGGAAAGCTTCGTCCATCAGGGAAAAAATGGCGCCACCGTGGGCCGTACCAAACAGATTGTTCATGGTTTGAGGATCATATACAAACTCCACCTCTGAATAACCCTCATCCACGGCTTTCAGCTCAAAACCCATGGTGGCCGAAAAGTTTTCTTGTGCGGCGGCTTTGAACAGTGCGGCTTTTAGGGTTTCATCCATAACCTAACCTTAGCCTTTTGAGAATCGGGTTGCAATGGAAATTTTTCATATTTCCATAAACCCTTTCCAGGATATTAATCCATTAAATTCATTTTATAATCCATGAAATTCTGATATATGGAGTGCACAACAGGCCCACCTTTATGAGCAATCGAATCAAGCTGAAATCAAACGGGAGTGAATTGCGATGATCAGTGTTGTTGTCATGGCAGGGTATCAAAACAAGCGCGAAGTCAAACGATACAGTAAAATTGTTGCGGAGAATTACGGGGAAGCTTTTATTGAAAGCGGGTATAAGCCTTTACGGGAATTCACCATTTACGACAAGGGCCAAACCGTTTCAAAACCCCTGATCCAATTCACCCTTGAAAAGCTTTTTGATATTGATGAAGTGGAGGATATTGTCATCGTCGGGCACCAGATGCTCCTGGAGCAAAAGTTGGGGGATGTTTTGCAGCATGCAGGAAAACCATGCGTGATCATCAATCAGAACAAACCCCTATCCGAAGATATCATGATGAAATATAATATCGTGCCGGGAAAAGTAAAACATAATTCCATCACGGGAAATATGATCAAGGGCTATGACGCGTGCATGGCTTCATCGAAAACAAAACACGCGCTTTTTGCGGCAGCCGATTCACCGCTGACCACGCGGGAATTTATCGAGCGATTTATAGAAAAATCAAGCGCATACCTGGCTTCATCGGCCATTGTTGTTCCGGTGACCATCATGAAGGATAAAACCGACAAGCTGAACCGCCACCCCTTAAGGCTTATCAACGACACCCCGAACCCGCTTTCCGGATATACCGACGCCCAGGGCAGGCATGGATTTCGCCTGTCCTCCCTGCTGCTGGCCAATCCCAACCTGTTTGACCTCAATGCCGTGGATATGGCCTACAATCTCAGAAAACTTCTCAACCCGAAAATTCAGATCCGTTTGTTTAAAATTACACGCAATCTGGGTTTTTCAAATGTGTATTCTAAATATTTCATGAAAAAAGATCTCAGTATTACGGATTGCGAAAAAATAACCTCCATGTTTTTCAACGGGCACTTGTCCATTCTTCCCATGGATGGAGAAGAGGCCTCCTACGATTATGATGGTACCGAGAAGGAATACAGATTAATCAATGAAATGCTCGAAGGACCAGCCTGAAGCCATGGGTTATTAAAAATGCGGGCTCCCAATTGAATCATACCGGCATGAACCAGACATTCCATATTCTTGATGCCCCTCTCTCCGGGGTGAATCTCATTGACGCCAGTGCAGGAACAGGCAAAACATACACCCTTGAAGGCTTGTTTGTCCGCCTCGTCATGCAACAAGGCCTGACCGTTGATCAGATTCTTGTGGTGACCTATACCCGCAAAGCCGTTGAAGAGCTTAAAACCAGGATTCGAAAAAAACTGGTTCAGATTCAAGAGGGTCTGACGGGTGGGAAAATAACCGACCCTTTTGTTGAAGGCCTTCTTGGAGAACCGGGTGACCTGTCATTTTATCCTGAAAGGGCAGAAAATGCCCTTCTTGATTTTGACCAATCCGCCATCTTCACCATTCATGGCTTTTGCCAGAGAATCCTTCACGAGCAGGCTTTTGAGACCGGAAGTGCCTTTGATGGGGAGATTCTGACGGATCCCTCCCATATAATAAAGGAAGCGGCAAGCGATTTCTGGAGAAATAAAACTTACGGGGCGCCCGGAGAACTTGCCTTCTATGCCACTCGGAAACTCGGGGGCCCCCATTGCTTTGCCCGGCTTTATGGAAAAAAACACCACCCGGATATAAAAATCATTCCTGAACCGGAAATCGACCCCATCCTAAGCCTTGAACCCTTTCGGTCAGCCTATAAAACGCTTAAGGAATCCTGGAGTAAAAACAGATCCTCAGTCTTGGAGTGTTTGAAGTCACCAGCATTGAACGGTACCATCTATGGCGCATTCAAAGCAAAACCGGAATCCCCCGGAATCACCAACCGAGAAATAAAGACCGGACAACTCGCTAAAGCCATGGATGGCTTTACAGCATTTGTCAATGTGGGCTTCCCCTTGTTTGATAAATTCGAGCTTTTCACCGAGTCGAAAATCCAGGCGGCCACGGTAAAAAAACAAACCCCTCCGACCCATGATTTCTTTTCCATAAGCCAAAACCTATTGGATTTATATAATGATCTTTTATTCGAATTGGATAGATATCTGCAATCTTTGAAATCGGAGTTTTTCGCTTTTGCGGGAAAGATTCTTTCGGAAAAGAAGAATATTTCCAATTTAATGGACTATGACGATATGCTGGTGAGGGTAAGGGACGCGCTTTGTGGAGAAAAGGGCAAAGACCTGGTGAAGGCGTTGGGGCTGCAATACAAAGCCGCTCTGCTGGACGAGTTTCAGGATACGGATTCCATTCAATATGAAATATTCAGTTCTGTTTTTGGATCTCCTGAAAGCCTTCTGTACATGATAGGGGACCCCAAGCAGGCTATTTACGGGTTCCGTGGCGCGGATATTTTTTCCTATATGAAGGCGGTGGATCAGGCCGATCATAGATTCACCCTGAACAAAAATTGGCGTTCCGATTCAGGGCTCATCCAAGCTGTAAACATCATTTTTTCAAACCAGACCAACCCTTTTCTTTTTTCAAAAATCCCTTTTCAGCAAATCCAACCCGGAAGACTCGAAACCAGCGAAGAAACAGTGACTGGCCCGGCCATGACTCTCTGGCATTTATTTTCGGATGCAAGGCGGGAGAAAGAAAAAAGCATTCCGGTGGCAGAGGCTTCGGAATGGATTGCCGCAGCGGTTGCCGATGAAATACGACGGATTACCACGGAAGTTTCCAATAAGGTTCTTCCGGGAGATATTGCCGTTCTGGTCAGAACCAATCGCCAGGCCCTGATTGTGAAACGATATTTAAGCGAAGCCCGGATTCCTTCGGTTCTATTTGATTCCGGCAATATTTTTGAAACCTACGAAGCTGTTGAGTTGAGAAGAATTCTGTGGGGACTTGCCGAACCCGGAAACGAAAAAAGGATTAAATCAGCCCTTGCTACACAAATTCTGGGGGGTAGGGGGATTGATTTTGATGAGGAAACACCGGCATGGGAATTGGAAGAGCGCCTATTCAAAATGCGCCATTACGCCTTGATCTGGAAGAACTCCGGATTTACCGGTATGTTCCGCCGATTGATGGCAGAAGAAGGAATAAAGCAGCAGTTGATGCTGTTTTCCGACGGGGAACGAAGATTAACCAATCTTCTTCATCTGGCGGAGATTCTACATGAAGCAGAAGGTCTTGAACTTCTGAGCCCGAAGAGTCTGGTGAAATGGTTGGATGAGAAAAGGAATTCACCCTGGATCGAATCGGAAGACCACCTTCTTCGACTTGAAAAAGATGCCCTTGCGGTTAAAGTGGTTACCATTCATAAAAGCAAGGGGCTTGAATATCCTGTGGTGTTCTGCCCTTTTGCATGGGAAGGCTCCAGGATTTCATCAAAATCTGAATTTCAGTACCATGACCCGAACTTCAGCCATGCGCCTGTTTTTGATCTGGGCTCCAAAAACTGTGAAGCCCACAGAATTATAGCCCAAAAAGAGTTGCTGGCTGAAAATATCCGGCTTTATTATGTGGCCCTGACCCGTGCGAAAAAAAAATGCTATCTGGTATGGGGTCGAATGAAAGCTTCGGAGACGTCAGCCCCCGCCTTTCTGTTTCATTATGACGGGGCCTTGGATCAATTTGAAAATCAAGATATTGTTTCGGATATTGCGGGTGGGGTTTTTAAAAAAACAGACGAGGAGTTGCTGGACGACCTGCAAACCCTGGCCCGAAAATCACGAGGTGCCTTGGAAGTAATTCCCATGCCTGTTATCGAGGATGCGTTTTTTGAATCAAAAACTGAAACTTCCATTGATTCGGCTTTAAGACTGTTTAAGGGCCATATTGACAAAACCTGGAAAATCACCAGTTATTCGGCCCTCACCTCGGGGCAGGATAAGGATACGGCAGCAGACAGAGACTCTTCGGTTTATAACGGGTTTTATGAACCTGAATTTTCACCGGTAGAGACAAAAACCGGTTTCGAGGACCAGGTTTTCAGTATTTTCAATTTCCCGAAAGGCACCGGGGCCGGAATCTTTTTCCATGCGTTACTTGAAGATATGGATTTCAGTCTTTCAAATCCAGAATACCGGGAGAACCTGGTTGGAAAAAAGCTGCTTGAATTTGGATTTGAAAAAGAATGGAAACCTGCTGTTTCGGGAATGGTTGAGAACCTGCTTAATGCGCCCCTTATTGCGGATGATCCCGGCTTTAAGCTCTGTCGACTTGACTCTTACAGCAGAATCAATGAAATGGAGTTCTATTATCCCATAGAAAAATTAACGCCGAAAATTCTCCAGCAAGCCTTCTCCAAAAAAGATTCATGGCCTGGAGCTTTTCTCGATGATTTCAGATTCTCCCCGGCGCATGGATTCATGCGGGGCTTTATCGACATGGTCTTTTCCCACAATGGCCGATATTATATTGTGGACTGGAAGTCTAATTTTCTGGGTTCTACACTCGAAGATTACACGTCGGAAAACATCCTGAGGGCCATGACCCTTCATCAGTATTTCGTTCAATACCATATTTATGCTGTGGCTCTGAACCGGTTTCTTGCTTCGAAACTTGAGGGATATGATTTTGAAAAAAATTTCGGAGGAGTTTTTTATCTGTTCATTCGGGGGATAGACACGAACAGAGCGCCGGGAAATGGTGTCTTTTTTCATCGCCCAGATCCCCATACTCTTCATTTATTGAATGCAGTATAATATTGTAATAACAGATTGTTTAACTTGATTAATTAAAGTATGAAATGAACGAAATAGACAGACTTTATCATCAGGAAATTATCCGCCCCATAGACTTTCATTTTGCTCTGTTTCTGGGGGGGTTGTCCGGGTCCGCAAGTTTTCCAGTGATGCTTGCAGGAGCCCTGACAAGCCATGCCACCGGCAGTAAACATGTCTGTCTTTATCTTCCGGATTATGCGGAAAAAAATTTGGGGGTCTCAAAGGATGGGCATCAAAGCCTTCAATGTCCAGGGCTTGCCCAATGGCGAAAAACCCTTCGGGAATGCTCGCTTGTGGGTTTCCCCGGGGAAGTCAAACCCCTGATTCTGGATCATCAGGACAGGCTCTACTTGTACCGGTACTGGGAATATGAAACCATTCTGGCGGATGAAATTAGAAAAAGAGCCGAGTCGAGCCTGTTGCCCGTGGATATGGAAAGACTTAAAAACAGCCTGAGCAGGCTTTTTCCGGAATTTCGGGAAACAGGCCAAGACCTCCAGGCCATGGCAGCCGTGATCGCGGCGTATAAAAAAATATGTATTATTACCGGTGGTCCCGGGACCGGCAAAACCACTACGGTGGGTAAAATCCTTGCGGTGCTCCTGGAACAACCCGGGGCCGGTGATTTAAAAATATGCCTTACAGCGCCAACGGGCAAGGCAGCGGTTCGACTGGGCGAATCCATCCGTTCCCTGAAGGCCTCCCTGGACATCTCCCCGGACCTGCTCAAAGCTTTTCCGGATACCCCTTCAACCATACATCGGCTTCTGGGATCCATCTCCCGATCCTCCTATTTCCGGCATGATAAAAACAACCCTTTACATGCGGATATTGTGGTTGTTGATGAAGCATCCATGGTGGATGCGGCTTTAATGGCCAAGCTACTTCAGGCTGTGCCGGATCATGCAAGGCTGATTCTCATGGGAGACAAGGATCAACTGGCCTCCATTGAAGCCGGTTCTGTTCTCGGGGATATCTGCTCAGGAGACTATTCAGAGGATGTTTCCACTCACTGGAGTAGGTTCATGGGCAATGCCGGTCATGCCGATGATTCCCTTGATCATCACCAGCATGGAAATCATCCTGAAAATGAACTTTCCTCCTGTATTGTGCAACTCAGCCGGAATTACCGCTTCGGGGAGAACCACATTCTGGAAGGATTAAGCCGGGCTGTAAAAGAAGGCGACTTTGAAAAGTTCAAGTATGTTTCAATATCCTCATCAGACCCCTGTCTTCGGATTTCCCCCATGGTGATGAATAAAGCTTTTCGGGATGAATTAAAAGAAAGGATCATTGAAGGGTATGATCCGTTTTTGAAGGCCGGGGATGTGGAACAAGCTCTCGCTCTTTTCAGCGGGTTCAGAATACTCTGTGCTGTAAACAAAGGCTCGTTGGGGATCGAAGGTATCAACCGGTTTGCTGAATCTATTTTCGCCAGCAGGGGATTGATTCGTCCGGACAGGGAATTCTATTCCGGCAGGCCTGTTCTGATTATGGAAAATGACTATTCACTTTCCCTTTTTAATGGGGACACGGGTTTGATCTGGAAGGAAAAGGATGTCCCTGAAGAGGATGCCCATGCGTATTTTCCAGACCAAGAAGGTCGTTTAAGGCGAATTTCCCCCCAGCGGCTTCCCAGGCATGAAACCGCCTATGCCATGACCATCCATAAATCCCAGGGTTCTGAATTTGAATCCGTGCTTATGGTGCTGCCGGGAAACGATTCCCCGGGTTTGACCCGTGAACTCCTCTACACCGGCATCACCCGGGCAAGATCAAAGTTGACCCTTTGGGCGAATGACGCCTTGCTGAAATCAGCCCTTTCAAGAAAAATTCAAAGGTACTCAGGACTTCATGAGAAGCTTTGGAAATAGCCGAAGACCTATACTTTGCCCTGGTATAGCATATTCAGATATGCCCCGGAAATGGAATCCGCATTCTTAAAATCATATTCGGGATGGTTGTTTTTCTCCGCCATTTCGTTTCGAATGGAAGAAGCCATGGTTTTTCCCAGCTCCACCCCGAACTGATCAAAGGGATTGATGCCCCAGATAAAAGCTTCAAAAACAGTTTTAGCCTCATAAAACGCCAGAAGCTTGCCCACACTCTCCGGTGACAGATCGTTTAAAACCAGAGTGGAGGAGGGCCGGTTTCCCGGAAAATGTTTTGCCGGTTGGTCATCGGTTTTTCCCAGAGCCAGAGCTTTGGGCTGGGAAAGTAGGTTGGCCCAGAGTTCCTGGTGGTTGTTCACCCCTTTGCAGGTGGACTTGAAATCTTCATATTGAGTGCGAATCACGCCGATAAAATCAATGGGGAAGGGCCGACCCTGATGGGCCAGTTGAAAAAAAGAATGCTGGGCATTGGTTCCGGGTTCGCCGAAGATAATGGTTCCCGTGGTTTGATTCAGAAAGTCACCATCTGCCGTAACCGATTTACCATTGCTTTCCATATTGAGCTGCTGAATATGGGGGGCAAGCTTTGCCAGGGGAGAGGCATAGGGAATGATGGCCTGGGCAGGATAGGCCAGAAAATTGTTGTTCCAGATGGATAAAAGAGCGGCGATCATGGGGGCGTTTTCAAACACCTTTGCCCGGGCCGCGTGAATATCCATCTGTTCGGCGCCCTTTAAAAACCTCTCGTAGATCTCATAGCCCAGAACCAAGCTCAGGGGTAGCCCTCCCACGGCAGAGGTCACGCTGTAACGTCCGCCGATGAAATCAAACATATGAAACGATTCAAGAATCTCTGCATCGGGGTCGTCGCCCGGGCTGCCTTTGGCCGTAACCGCCACCACATGGCGTTTGGGATCCAGGTGATTTTGAATCATGTGGGCATTGACAAGGTTGGTGTTGGCCAGGGTTTCGGTGGTGGTGTAGCTTTTGGAAACAATGACCCACAGGGTAGCTTCCAGGTTTATCTCTCTGATGATTTGGGAGAAGTTCTGAATATCCACATTGGAGAGGTAGTGGATTTTGATTAATCCATCTGAAAACCCATTTAATGCGGTGGAAACAAATTCAGTCCCAAGGTAGGACCCCCCAATGCCCACCACAACCACATGTCGAAAAGGTTTTCCGGTGGATCCTGTGACTTGGCCTGACCGGACTTTTTCCGAAAATAGCTTGATTTTATCCCTTTGTTCGGCCATGTCGGGCAGAATATCCTTGCCATCCACACATACAGGATCTTTTGAAAACTGCCGGGTAGCGGTATGAAGGGCAGCGCGATTCTCGGTAGTATTGACTTTTTCTCCGGAAACCATGGCATTAAACTGCTCCTGCAGCTGTTTTTCCACTGCCAGTTCAAACAGCAGAGACATCACTTCACGGTTCACCCGCTGGCGAGAGAAATCAAAAAACAGACTCAAAGTTTTCAGGGAAAAATGCTTCAACCGGTCTTTCTGTTCAACCAGATGGGCCAAATGATTTTCAGGAGACGTCATGGCTTTTGCCTGTTCTTCAAGCTTTTTCCACACCGTCAAATTTTCGAGGCTGATCCGGGGCATAAGCCCTCCATGCTTGTCTTTGGTAATAGGTTTATCCGGGGTCAAAAGAACCACGGAAAAAAGTGTTCAGGGTTGCGGTTGCGGCGGTTCCGAAAGAATCCGGTGCAAATCCCTGGTCATGTCATTTGAAACCAAAGCCATGGCCTGGCTCATGGCGCTGACAAAAGCCCGGGGTGTTTTATCGGCGCAGGAAGTTTCCAGAAAGTAGGATTTTTGAAAAAGGACTCTTTTTGTGACATCCGGCTCGTCCTGTTTTAAAAGGATCACAGTAATTCCAAGCACGGCTTTCCAGGGTTCTCCGTCTTTTTCATAGAAAGCATCCACGGTGCCGGTGATTAGGTGGGATGTTTTGTAAAGGCTTTCCGGAGGGAAAACCCCCTGGAACAGGCCGCTTTGTTGAAGATCCCGATTGAGAAAATAGGTAGCAAGGTCTTTTGGATTGGATCGCCATTTTTCATAATTATAGTGATTTCTTTGAAAATCTTTTTTCCGAACCACCAGTTTATCCTTATCGTATTCGGGGAAAATCTGAAATCGGTCCATTCTCAGGGATACCGGAAGTTTAGATAGAGCCGTGATTTTGGGGGACTCATATTCCAGGGTATAATAATTCACTTTCAAGGGTTTTGCCCGGGGGATGGCGCAGCCTGAAAAGAAAATCAAGGCAATAACCATAGTACAATAGAATATCTTGTAAGGCTTCATAAAGAATCTCCAAAAAAAGGTGTCTGCCTGGAAGGTTATTTTTCCTCCGGCAAGGGCTTGCTGAAGATGAGTGACGACGGTTGATCGGCGACTTGTTCCATGGTTCTATTGAGATTCCGGCTGGCCTGTTCCAGGTTCTGAAGGGTGACTGTGATCTGCCGTTGAATCAATTGCAGGGTCTCATCGGTATTATCCATCAGGTCAGCGCCATTGGATAGAAACAGGTTGGCTTTTTCCATGGATGCGGCAAAGTTTTTCAGGGCTCGGGATATTTCATCCTCATTGTCCATGGCAATCCGGTCCAGCCTGTGAACCGTGTCGTTCATACTGTTAATGAGCACTTCCAGGGATTTTCCAGAGGATTTTGTGGTTTCCATCAGGGCTTGCCATTGGTCCGGGCTGAGGATTTGCTCAAGTTTTTTCAAAGTGCTTTGAATATTATCTGAAATCTGTTTCATTTGAAGATCATTCATGGAGGTATTAATGGCATCCAGGGTGGACTTGGCCCGGTCTGATATGCCCTTGACATCCAGTGAGTTGAGTTGCATCAGAATGTTTTCGAGGGAATCAAAAGTTCTCTTCAGGTCCGATGGCTTGGTGGCGACCACAGGATGATTCGGCTTAAAGGACAGCCCGGGTGAAGAATCCCGCTCATCCGTGGTTTTCGTGTCAAGCTCTACAAACATGATCCCCGTGATTCCCACGGATTTCAACTGGGCCACTATGTTTTTGTTTAACTGCAAATCCTGATCGGTTTTCATAAGCACTTCAATCAGCGTATTGTCCGGCGCCACCTGAATGGATTCCACACGGCCCACGCTCACTCCCCGGTACTTCACCGGAGAATCCTTGTCCAGGCCCTGAACCGATTCATCAAAATAAGCCGCATAAATTTTACCTTCCTTCAGGAAATCCGAAAGCCCGAAATACAGGATCATGGAAACAATGATGATCAGACCTGCAATAACGAATAAGCCAACGCTGAATTTTGCGGATTTTGAAGCCATATGTTTACTCTTTTCAATCAGGCCGTAACGCCATGATCACCCGAAAATGGATGGATTGTTTCAGATTTGAATTCCACTGTTAAAAAACTTGCGTACCAGAGGGTTTTCATGGGTTTCCTTTAATACGGCAGGGTTTCCCTGGGCGATAATCCCCTTGGTTTCCTTATCCAGCATGATGACCCGTTGTGCAATTCTGAATATGCTGTCAAGTTCGTGGGTGACGATCACGATGGTGGTGCCGACACTCCGGTTGATGCGCAAAATGAGCTCATCGATTTCAGCAGTGGTGATGGGATCAAGTCCGGCAGAAGGTTCGTCAAGGAATAGAATGTCCGGACTTAAGGCAAGGGCTCGGGCCAACCCGGCTCTTTTTTTCATCCCTCCGCTGAGTTGGGAAGGCAGATGATTTTCAAAGCCTTCCAGATCCACCTGTTTTAGTTTCAAACGCACTATTTTTTCAACTGCTTTTTTAGAGAGGGAGGAATATTCCAGTATGGGAAGTGCGATATTGTCAAAGAGACTCATGGACCCGAGAAGCCCGCTGCTTTGGAAAAGAACCCCGATGGTTTTCAGATAGGCATGGAATTCGGCCTCACTGCAGGAGGTGATATCTATGCCTTTGATGAGGACATGACCTGAAAACGGGGATTCCAACCCGATGATCTGCCGGAGCAGGGTGCTTTTCCCGCAACCACTGCCTCCTAAAATCACAAACACTTCTCCTTGGGTCACGTGGAAGTCAATATTTTCCAGGATGGTTTTTTCACCATATCCTGCGGAGAGTTTTTTTACCTCTATGATAACATTCGGGCTCACAGTGCGTCACCATTGACTTCGAACAATGGCGAAAAAGGAATCCGCCAGAATGATCAGGAAAATGCTGGTCACCACCGCGGAAGTGGCGGCATTCCCCACTGCATCCGCTCCACCCTTGGCTTGAAATCCTCGAAGACATCCCACCGTGGCGATGATCAAAGCAAACACGCAGCTTTTCATCATTCCCCAGTTGATTTCAAACAGCGTCAGGGTATCCAGAGTTTGGGATATATAGGTGGTCGTACTGAGATTCAGCATGGTAACCCCCACAAAAAGTCCTCCGGCAATGGCGGCCAAGTTGGAAAATAAAGTCAGAATGGGAACCACAAGAAGCGAGGCCACAACTCTGGGTAGGGCCAGAAAAAGTGTGGGTTCGAAGCCCATGGTTTCTATGGCGTCAATTTCATCAGAAATTTTCATGGTGCCTATTTCAGCGGCAAAGGCGGACCCCGATCTTCCTGCAACCACGATGGCCGTCATGATGGGCCCCAGTTCCGAAACCATGGCAATGGCCACCAGAGAGGCCACATAAATGTTGGCCCCGAATTGTTTTAGCTGTATGGAGCTCATAAACGCCATCACTAGGCCCAGAAGAAAACTGATCAGAGCGACGATGGGCAGGGCGTTGACTCCGGTTTTATTCATGGCCGTCACCATATCGCCCATTCTGAATTTACCGGGGTGTGAGATCGCCGTGATGAGAGAGGTGAACAAGGACCCCAGGAATGAAACCATTTCTTTAAAGGCCTTGGCCCTTGAAAGGGCGTTTTCTCCCATGGCCTGTATGGCGATTTTTAATTCAGGACGCTGATGCTCCGGCGGAAGGATTGAAGGGGCAAAACCGACATATGAAAGGATATTTTTTGTGATTTCACGGGGGTCTTCCACCTCCAGCCTGCCTTGGATACTCTTCATTGTTTCCTGAAGCTCTTCGATGACCAGGGCGCCATAATCATCGAAATAGGTGATATTCTCCAGATTGAGTCCAAGGACTTGCGGTGATCTTTGAGTGATGATTTTCGAAAAGGAGGCTATGAGCCCGGAAGATGACTCAAAATCCATACGGCCTGACACATGGAGGGTGATTTTACCTTCCGGGCCATGGGTCATTTCGAATAAAGGAGATGATGCAGAACCAATAGTTGTCATGGGTGATCATCAAGTTCTTCGTTTGGCAAGGCGAAAAGTCCTATGGTTTTTGATTTTAGGGCTATCCCTTGGAAGATGAAACACATTCGGTTAAAACCTCATGAATCTCATCGATGATAGAGCATTGATCCAGACAGTTGGGAAAAAGGTACCTTTCCTCACAGTCCCTGCAAGGGCTTTTAACAAGATACCCGATATCAAAATCAAATCGGAACCGTAGAAATGCTTTGTTTCGTAAATAGTCCATGATTCACTTTTTAATAATCTCCGGTGGGGCAAAGCCGAAAGTTGGATTTTAGTTCCGGTTCGGCTTTCCACCGGCTGAAAACTGTGTTAAAAAGAGCGCCTGTTGAATTCAGAGAAATCAATTTTGTTTACCATAATTTTTTAGAAAAGGCTAATCTGAAAAACAATTCAGGGGAAAATATGGAAAGGGCTGATTTTATAATGAACGGGAATTATGCTACTCGAAGATTGAATCTCTTGCTATTATTAGGCTTTTTCATCTGTTTTCTCACCTTCGGTTTCCTCTTCTATGGATTTGGGGAAATATCGGTTTCAATCCTTCAGAGTGGATCATCCGAACTCCCGGGAAATGGGAAAGAAATAAACCAGTTTCAGAGCGCAATTCTTTTTTATGGAATTCCCGGACTTTTTGTCCTGTTTACATCTATCTTCCTATTCCTTCGATGGCGGATTGGCCGATTGTTCAAAACACCATTGAATATTGAAGATCGATCTTCTGCAAAAAAAGAGCGAAAGGAAAAACAGGTCTCCGTGGAAGATCCTGAAAAAATCATCTACCGAGTGGACAAGAACCGGGAAAAACTTCTGTATTCCCATTTGCTTACCGTTTTCCAGCGAAAGGGACGGTGGGTGGATTTTCTCTTTGAAAACCTTAAGGATTATGAGGATGCCCAAATTGGTGCCGCTGTGAGAAGCATTCATGAAAATTGCAGAAAAGCCCTGGATGAACACCTGTCCGTTCAACCGATTCTTGAGGGTGAAGATGGAGCGGAAATCATTCTTGAAGAGGGGTTTTCCAGGGAAGCCATCCGACTCACCGGCCAGGTGATAGGAACGCCTCCGTTTAAAGGAGTGATCCGGCACAGGGGATGGCGGATTCATCGCATGGACCTGCCGGAATTTTCCAGTGGCTCTGCGCAAGATATCCTTTCGCCCGGAGAAGTGGAAATCCTGTGACCCGTGGAATCCCTATGATATTTTCATTCAATGATGATGAGGAGTTTTGAGATTGGAAACATGGGACAAACCTTTTATCGTGGGCATTGATCTGGGAACCACCAACTGTGCGGTGGGTTTTGTAGATTTGAGAAATGAAGACCCAACCGGGAACAAGATCGAATCCTTTTTCATTCCTCAGCTCACGGCCGAAGGGGAAATCAGGAGCTTGTCCACACTGCCTTCCTTTTATTATATTCCCGGGCCCTATGATATTTCTGAAAAATCCATTTCCCTTCCCTGGGGGACTCGGAGTGATAATTTTGCCGGGGTATTTGCCAGGGATCAGGGGATGAAAGTGCCTTCCAGGCTTGTTTCATCCGCCAAAAGTTGGCTGTGCAATGCCGGGGTGGATCGAAAAGCCAGAATTCTGCCCTGGGGGGATGAGGCGGGGTTTAGTAAAGTTTCTCCGGTGATGGCTTCGGCGGCCTTTCTGGAGCATATTCGAAACGCCTGGAACGATTTTCATCAGGAAGAGGACCTATTTCTTGAAAACCAAAAAGTCATCATTACCGTTCCAGCCTCTTTTGATGAAACCGCAAGGGATCTCACCCTTGAAGCAGCGAAGCTGGCGGGGCTAAAAGAGGTTGTTCTGATTGAAGAACCCCTGGCCGCTTTTTACAACTGGTTGATGGCGCATGAAAAGGACTGGACCGATCATGTAAAGACTGGCGATTTGATTCTGGTCTGCGATGTAGGGGGAGGAACCACGGATTTTAGCCTCATCGCTCTCAAATCCACGAACGGCAGTCCCGGATTTGAAAGGATTGCCGTAGGGGATCACCTGATTCTAGGTGGGGACAATATGGATATTGCTCTTGCTCAAAGGATGGAGTCGTACACCTCAAAAGCCGGCTCCTCCCTGGGTTTCGACCGCTGGAAAGCCCTGTGCAACCATTGCAGGCAAGCCAAAGAAGAGATTCTGAACAACCAGGTCGAATCCAGGCGAATCACCCTCATGGGTTCAGGCAGCCGATTGATATCCGGAACTTTGAGTGTTGTCCTTTCCGGGCAGGATATTAAAGAAGTGGTTTTGGAAACCTTTTTTCCTAGGCCTGAAACCCACCGTTTAGAGAAAGGCATATTGAAAGAACTTGGTCTCGCTTCCAACGGGAGTGTGGATTCAGGAAGGAAAATCTCCCAATTGGGACTTCCTTTTGAAAAGAACCCGGCGATTACGGATCATCTATCCTTGTTTTTGCAGCGACATGTCCAAGATGTGAAACGGACTCTTGGCAGAGATGATTTCATGCCCGACTGGATTCTGTTTAACGGGGGGTCTTTAAAACCACGAGTGATCCAGGAAAGAATCATTCAGGGGATTCAGGATTATTTTAAGGTGGAAGGAAAAACCCTGAAAACTCTTGAAAATCCGGATTTTGATCTTGCCGTAGCTCGGGGGGCCGCCTATTACGGCCTCGTGAAAACAGGACACGGTGTGAGGGTCGGTAGCGGCAGCCCGAGATCCTACTACCTTGGGGTTTCGGAAAACAAAGGCTTGAGTGAAAATCACGGAAATAAACAGGCCATGTGCGTGATTGAAAGGGGGATTGAGGAGGGGTTGGCGATCAGGGTTGAGGAAAAACGCTTTGATGTGCTGGCCAATCAGCCCGTGGTCTTTGAGATGTTCAGCTCCAGTTACCGGTCCGGGGATAAACCCGGCAACATCATCCGAATTGACGATACCCTTACGCCAATGCCTCCCCTATGCACAGTAATTCAATACGGTAAAAAAGGTGAAAAAACCTTCCTTCAGGTTCAGTTGGAAGCCTTGTACTCGGAAATCGGGACCCTGGAAATTCGATGCAAGTCCCTGAGCACTCCGCACAGCTGGCGATTACAGTTTGATCTTAGAAGTTCTGACAGAGCTGCGGGGCTCCAGGATGAAACCGTTATTGAGTCTTCTGCGGTTCAACAGGCCTGTGATAAAATTACCAGGAGTTTTTCCGACGAATCCACCAAGGCGGACCTGGACACTTTAGCCCGGAGCCTGGCTGAGGATATCGGGGAGAAAAAGGAGGATTGGCCTTTACGATTCCTTCGGACCATTGCCGATGCCCTATTGGACCGCGTACAGGATCGAAAGATCAGCTCGGATCACGAAGCCCGATGGCTCAATCTCATGGGATTTTGCTTAAGGCCTGGTTTTGGTGATGGATTTGATAGCCATCGAATGAAAAAACTCTGGAAAATCTACAGTGAAGGACCGGTAAAAGGCAACCATTCCCAGGTGAGATGCGAATGGTGGGTCTTATGGCGACGGGTGGCAGGCGGCCTGAATGCAGCTCAGCAGAAGCAATTCGCCCAGGACGTCGGGAAACTCATCTTTCCCAAAAAGGCACTGGTGACAAAACTGCCTGCCCAGGAAAAACTGGAATTGTGGATGGCCATGGCCAATATGGAACGCATGGAGGTGGACCAGAAGATTAGATGGGGGCGGAAACTGCTTTCGGATGTGAAGCCCGGTAAAATAAAATCCCGGGAACTTTGGGTTCTTTCAAGGCTGGGAGCCAGGGATATGCTTTATGGATCGGCGGATCGGGTGATTCCGACCAAAGAAGCCATGGCCTGGATCAATGTCCTTCTGTCCGGGGAGAATAAAAATCCCAAGGCTTTGGTAAGTACGGTGATTCAGATGGCTAGAAAAACCGGGGATCGCTTACGGGATCTGGAAGAGGAGAATATCCAAAAAATCAGACAATGGATTTTGCACCTTTCCGGCGACTACCCCGATGCAAGACTTCTCGAGAAGGTGGTTCCTTTGGAAAAGGAAGAAAAAAACGCCATTTTCGGAGAATCCCTTCCCCCGGGCCTTATGATATCAGACTTGGCTTGAAGAGCAGGGCAACCGCATTTAGAAAATGATTGTCAATCCGGGGATTTTGGAGGTTTGCGTGCAAGCAAGCCGCTCTATGGATACCCCGTTTGCAAATCTTATGAACTCGCCACCAAGGATGCCTAGGGTAAGCGCAGTATAAATAATATATAACAATAGGTTGTGAATTATTTTGATGAACTGCCAAGCGATATCGAGGCAGGCGCTTGCCCAAGGCATCCTAAATGGCTCAGACAGCATAAGCTTTGCAAACGGGGCATCCATTCCGCTCAATCCATCCCTTTGAGAATCAAATGCGGTTACCCTGGCTTGAAGAGGATGCGTACTTTACGATTTACCGATATTGTGCTAAAGAATTACGGACATTAAATCAGCAGCCAGGGAAATGGAAAAATGCGCATAGGATTGGGGCACGATATCCATCCTCTTGTTGAGGGCAGAGACCTCATCATCGGAGGCGTTTGCATTCCTTTTGAAAAAGGTCTTCTGGGCCATTCCGATGCGGATGTGCTGGTTCATGCGGTGTGTGACGCGCTTCTGGGAGCTGCCAACCTGGGAGATATCGGTATGCATTTTCCGGACAGTGATCCGGCTTTCAAGGGCATTTCCAGTTTGAAGATCCTTTCGGAAGCGGGAAACATGCTTTTGAACCTGGATTACGATATTATCAATCTCGATGCCACGGTTTTTGCCCAAGCTCCTAAATTGTCTTCCTTTCGGAGTCCCATGGAAAATAATATTTCATTAGCTCTGGGCCTCGGGCCCGGAGCCGTCAATGTGAAGTTTAAAACCGCCGAACACCTGGGGTTTGTGGGTGAGGGAAGAGGCGTTGAAGCCAGTTGCATTGCTTTAATCCAAAAAAAGACCTTGGTTGGGAGGGGTTGAAAAATGATTCTGAAGAAAAGGAAAAACGAGGCCATATAATATGCCCATCAAAATATACAATACATTAACCCGAAAAAAAGAGATTTTCTTGCCGGTTGAGCCGGGAAAAGTCAAAATGTACGTTTGTGGGCCCACAGTTTATGATTCAAGCCATATCGGGCATGCACGCTCCGTGGTGGTTTTTGATGTGGTGAATCGTTATTTCAAGATCCAGGGTTATGACGTGACCTATGTGAGAAACTTTACGGACATTGATGATAAAATTATCAACCGGGCCAACGAACTCGGGGTGGATACCCAAACCCTCACCAAGCGCTTCATCAAGGAGTTTTACGCCGATATGGATGCTCTCCATGTGGAGCGGGCAACTCTTGAGCCCAAGGCCACGGATCATATCGATGATATTATCCTGGTGATTCAGCGTCTTGAGGCAAAAGGTCTGGCCTACGCCTCGGGCGGCGACGTTTTTTTCAGGGTGGGTAAATTTGAAGGATACGGAAAACTATCCGGTCGAAAATTGGAAGACATGCTGGCAGGGGCCAGGATCGATATTGACGAAAACAAGGAAAACCCCATGGATTTTGTGCTCTGGAAAGCAGCAAAGCCCGGCGAGCCCTCCTGGAAAAGCCCCTGGGGAGAGGGAAGACCGGGATGGCACATTGAATGCTCGGCCATGAGCAGCCATTTTCTGGGGGAAACCTTTGATATTCACGGCGGAGGGAAAGACCTTATTTTTCCACACCATGAGAATGAGATCGCTCAATCCGAGGGGGCCTTTGATAAACCCTTTGCCAGGTATTGGATGCACAACGGCTTTGTGAACATCAACAAAGAAAAGATGTCCAAATCCCTCGGCAATTTTCTCATGATCAAGGATGTTCTCAAAGCCTATCACCCCGAAGTGGTGAGAATGTTTCTTCTGTCCAGTCATTACCGGAGCCCCATTGATTTTTCAGAACAGGTGATGGAGGAATCCAAAACCGGACTGGATAAAATCTATGCGTTGTTGGAAAGAATCGAAAGAATTCCGGGGCCCTCAAAAAAGAATGTCCGGTCTGAAGAACATCAGGACCTGTGGAACCGCTTCTGTGAAGCCCTGGATGATGATTTCAACACGGCCCAGGGCATCGGCGTTCTTTTTGACGGTGCCAGGCTGTTGAATCGTCTTCTGGATGAATGTGGAGACAAAATCCCTTCGGATAAGGCTGCGATCATTTATTCCGGGAAACGGGATATGCTTCGAATGGGACAAGCCCTTGGAACTTTGCAGCAGTCACCAAGAGATTATTTCGAGAGTCAAAAGACCCGGGCAGTGGAAAAGAAAGACCTTGATGTGTCGGAAATTGAAAGCCTCATTCAGAAAAGGGCTCAGGCCAGAAAGGAGAAGGATTGGAAAAAAGCGGACATTTTTCGCCAAAAGCTTTCAGATCTCAATATCGTGATCGAAGACCGGGCGGATGGAACCATATGGAAGATAAAAGACTGATTCCCACTTCCACGAAAACTCCGGCAAGGGTCCTTGTGACATTGTCAATTTGCTGACACATCGCCTGGTAAGAAACAGAGTTAAAAACCTTCTTCATCGATTCCGAACTTTCCATACAAGCAACATTTTCAGGTACTAAACATAAATTCATCACCGCCCGGTTTCAATGGTATGCTTATTGCTAATCATTATCACAAAGGGCTTACCCCTGAATACTCAAGCAGCGCTCATTTCTTTACATCTCAATCACTTCGACGACAGTACTTTAAGGAATTCCCCGGAACCCTCACACCAGACCCATTTGTTTATTTAAAATAAAGAGCCGAAAGGACGGAAGAATGGATTGTATGATTCCTTTAAATATCCAGGATACCAACGATGAAATCTTTGCCAGGATCGCAAAGGCTGTATCAAAGAAATACGGATGCACCTTGGAAATCGATTTTCAAAACGGGAACCACATGGTGAAATTCATCGGCGATGAGCATTATAAACCCTGCATCGCCGAAGAACTCAGCCACATTTTTGGAGTGAAACTCCCTGCCGCCATGCAGGGCATAACTTAAATCCATCTGGAATAACCTGTTGTCCATTCAATAGGAGGGAATATGGAAATCAATAACAGCACACCCCTTTATCAACATTTATCGGCTGTGAAAGCAGGAAAAAAAAGATTCGAAAATGCGTTTCAGGGCGTGTCCCGAATGGTTCTGAAAAGCGAAATTCAAAAAGTCACGGTGAATGGAAAAACAACCTACGATTTCAGCATATTCCGCGAAGGCAAGAAGCATGTGGTGGGTATGTATGATGAAATCAACAGCTTTGTGTCCTATGTCAAAGATGCTGCGGAAAACGGTTCTTCCAAGGAAATGGCCTTTGTCCTGGTGGGGGAACCCGGAAACGGTAAAACCTTTTTTGTGGACTTTTTATGCCATAAATACAGGGACTACCTGTCTGTGGATGAAAATCGAAAATACACCTTTAAATTTCATGGCATGGACCAGTTGGGAACCTATGGAAGAATCAGCACCATAGAATCCCAAACCTATGAAGATCCCATGATCCTTGCCATGAACCTTTTTGAACGTCTGGATGAAGGCAAGGACTTTCTTGCAAAAACCTTCGGGTTTTCTGACCTGGAGATCGAAACTTTCCATGAAAACTATCGGCCTCTGGGAGCGTGCAGCGGGTTTATTCTGGATGATCTTCGAAGGTATACGGGCGGGGATATACAGAAAATGTTGGATCATATCGATATTCTTCCCGTGCCGCTGACGGAAAGCCTGGGAACCCTCACGGGAAAATATCCGGCCAAGGACAAGATCACCTCATCCGCCGTGGATCTTCTCGGGGAGGAATCCATTCAACGACTGCTGCATATCACGGACACCAACAATCCCTATCGGTTTGATTTACGAAGAGGAGCCCTGGCCCGGGTGGCGGGGGGCGGGATCCATTTCAGCGACGAGATCTACAAAAATAAAAAAGATTTGGTCCAGGTTTATCTGGGCGTGATTCAGAACCGGACCATCGAAATTGACGGGTACAAATGGCCCATTGACACGCTGATTGTCGCTACAAGCAACAACTCGGAGTTCAACCGGTTCCTGGCGGAAAAAGAAGAAGCCCCCATTGTGGACCGTTGCCGCATCTGTTACGTGTCCCACAATACCAATTACAAGCTCCAGAATCAACTCACCCGGTATGCCATCGGCAATGAAGCCAGAACCACCTTCACCCGTGAAGCGCTTCACCAGGATCCCAATCTGAATTATGCGGCTTCGGTTTCAGCGGTTTTGTCCAGACTACCTCGATCTGAAAAGCTGACCCCGGTAGAAACCATGAAACTGGCCGCCGGAGAGGTGGCTGGAGAAAAAAGCATCAAAACCCTTTCGGAAGTCATAGACGGGTTGAGCCAGGAACCGGATATCACCAAAAGATACGGTCAAAAAGGCCTGGGCCAGAGAAATCTTGGCAGGGCCATTCAGCTGCTGATTGAAAGCTCTGAAACCAATGAGGGAAGATGTATGTTCGCCCTGGATATGTTCAAAACCCTTGAGCGGGTTATTATGGATTACGTCACGGATGCCGGGGATCGAGGCAAATACATGGAGGATATCAAAATTTCCAAAGGCCTTTACCGGGAACGCATCATGACGGAAATGTTCAACGCCTATATGGATGAGCCCCTGGCCATTCGAAAAGATGTCATGAATTATGTGAACATGATCATCGGTATTGATGCTGAGAATTTGGGGCCGGACAAGATGTGGAAATACAAAGATCCTCAAACCCATGAACTCAAGGCTCTGAAAATTGACGAGCGATACATCCGAGGCGTGGAAGAGCGGCTGGGCCTGAAAACAGAAGAGCAAAGAGAAACCTTTCGAACGTCCATTCGAAAGATCTACGGTCAAAAGATCTCCATCAATCCGGATTATGACTTCATGGACAATCTGGAACTGGTGAAGGCGGTCACCGATGTTCGGCTTAAATCCGATATCGCAGGGGCGGGGAGCCTGATCGGCGCACTGGCCAACAGAACCAATGAGGAAAATCAGAAGCTCTACGACCGCATTGTGGATACCATGCTGAACAAGCTCAATTACTGCCGGACCTGCGCTCAGAAAACCATTGAATATTTCTGTACACAGGATGACGAGAATTAAATGAATCTCAGGCATGCCCGCAGTCTGTCATGCGTTGCGGGAAAAGGTGGATACCCATGAAAAAAGAAACGGATTTCTTCAACGATCTTTCACTTTTCAATAGTTTCCCCGGGGTTCAAGGAACCTACACCAGCAACATCAAATCCCTGGATGAGCTGCTGGAACGGGACCGATTAAGGGAAAAGGACGGGTTCCCAAGAAAAATCCGTGTGGGTCGTCTGATCAAGCCCAGCAGAAGGGGCCGGGACAAAGTGATTGTGGTTCCCACCACCGTGGAAGAAAAGCTCATCCATAACCGGGTTTCGGAATCCGAGGAAGAAACCTCCTCCTCGGGAGGCTCGGGAGACGGGGATGTGGGGGAAGTGATTGGTGAGCAGCCGGTTCGGCCTGAAGCCGGATCAGGTCAAGGTCCCGGGGAAGGTGAAGAAGGCCGTCATGAAATAGAATCCAGCGCCTATGATCTGGGAAGGATTCTCACTGAAAAATTCGAACTACCCAATCTCAAGGACAAGGGAATAAAACGTTCCATGACCCGTTATACCTACGATATGACGGACAAAAATGCAGGGTTCGGGCAGTTTCTGGACAAGAAGGCCACCCTTCGGAAAATCGTGGAAACCAATATCAGTCTGGGGAATATCCCCGATGTGTCCGACATCGACACCACAGGTTTCATGATTTCCCCCAGGGATAAAATATACAGGATTCTTTCCAAGGAAAAAGATTATGATTCCCAGGCCGTAGTATTTTTTGTCCGGGACTATTCCGGATCCATGGAGGGTAAGGCCACTGAAACCGTGGTATCCCAGCATGTACTGATTTACAGTTGGCTTCTGTACCAATACCAAAAACAGGTGGAAACACGTTTTATTGTTCATGACACCCAGGCTAAAGAAGTGGAAGACTTTCATGAGTATTACAACGCCAAGGTGGCCGGAGGAACCAAGGTGGCCGTAGCCTATCGCCTCGTGAGCGAAATCGTGGAAAAAGAAAATCTTATCAATGATTACAATATCTATATCTTTCATGGCACCGACGGGGATGACTGGGACACCACCGGCTCAGAAACCCTTCCTGAGGTGAAAAAGATCCTTTCTTACGCAAGCCGGTTCGGGATTACCATTGCCGAGCGCCAATCCGGAGCAGGCAGAGAAACGGAGGTGGAAAGGTATATTCGAAAATCCAATTTCCTGGAAGAGAAACCTGAATTGATCCGCATGGACGTATTGTCCGATGATGCGGATGAATCGAGGCTGATAGAAAGTATAAAAAGACTTATTTCATGAATTCAAAGAGGGCCTATGGAACTCATTGATCAACATACCAAAAAAATCATGGAAGGCTGTAAGGAGCGAGCCAGGGATGAGGGCCTGAGTTTTGAGGACGAGTCCCTGGAATATATCGTCACCAACAAGGATCTTCTGGAACTCACCCCCAAAGTCATGATTCCCACCCTTTATGACTTCTGGGTTCATGATGTTGAGGTTTTGAAGGAAAAGGGCAAATACGAGCTTTATCCATCCAATCCCTATGAAACCGTGATCAACACACGACCGGCCATCTCCTTTTATAATGATAACAATCCGGACTGGCTCAATGTGATGATTTTTTATCACGTGATTGCCCATATTGATTTTTTCCAAAATAATATTTTTTTTGAGAATACATGGGATGATGATTTCAACGCCCAGGCCTTGTCGGATAAACGATGCATCGCAGGACTTCGGGCTGAGAAAGGCCGATGGGTGGACTATGTCTTGGAGTTCGCAAGAGGCATAGACAATCTTGTGGGCTATCATGAGACTCTTTCCCTTTGCAACCGGCCTTCGACCACACCCCATGAAACAAAACTTAATTTCTACTTTGATGTGTTTCTCCAAACCCATAAAGGGTTTAAAACCAACGAATACATTCATGAAATTGAACGATATAATGCCAGTATTCGAACCTATGGAGAACTGGGAGAGAACATCTTTTTTGCAGATACCCATAAGAAATACCCGGAATTTGAGTCTGTTTTCAGCAAGCGGTCCAAGGCTAAACCTCTGGAGAAGGCCGATCTTCTGGCTTTTATTCTGGAACATTCCGATTTTCTGAAAAAAGAAGAAAACCAGTGGATGAAGTCGGTTCTGGAAATTGTGAGAAAAACCTCCATCTTTTTCCAACCCCAGATCCGCACCAAGATCATGAATGAAGGGTGGGCGAGTTACTGGCATGAAACCCTATTTCTTAAAGATGACCGGATCAAGGGTCATGAGGTGGACTTTGCCAGGGTAAATGCCGGTGTTACCGCCATGCCCAGAGTGGGTTTCAACCCCTATGCCCTGGGAATGAGGCTGTTCTATAACCTGGAGGAGAAGGCGGAGCGGGGTAAACTCGCCTTTGAATTCGATCTGGTTCAGGACGAGAAAACCCGCAGGGACTTTGACCACAAAACCGGAGAGGGCAGGGCTTTTATTTTTAATGTCCGGGAAAATTATTCAGATTCCATGTTCATCAACAGTTTCATCGATCAGGATTTCATGAACCGGTACAAGCTTTTTGTCACAGGGAAAAGATTGAACTCGTCAAAAACAGTCTGGGAATACTTTGTCCAGAGCCGAAAAGCTGAAGATTACCGTAAAATGATCACAGAGTCCTTGTATCATCCCCCCAAAATAGAGATCGAAACGGAATCTTTAAAGGGCGGGCTTCTTCATTTAAAACATCATTTTGAAGGAAAGCCGCTGAAAGACGATTTCATTCCAAACACCCTTCTTGGAATCGAATTTTTATGGGGAAAGCCAGTGCAGCTTGAAACCATGGAGCTTGTTTTCACATCCCCGGCAGAAGAGATTGATCCGACTTTTTCCTATTTTTCAAGACCCGTGGAAGAGAAGGCAAAACCCAAGAAGGAATGGCAAAAAGTTCTCTACACCATGGAAAAGAAAAAAATATCCAAGAAGACCCTTTAAAATTATACAATCACGGAGCTTTTCCGGTTTTTCCAGGGAGGGCAAAGGGGCAAACCCATGAATAAAATTGATAAGGTCCTTCAGAATGTGAGCCATCATCTCAACCAGCAGAACCAGAAATATCCGGTTCTGCGGTTTGATGAATTCTTAACAAATCTACAAGCCGCCCCCTATTCAGCCTTGAGGAATATCTTCCAGGTGTTCCATGACATGATCATGAACTATGTTAAGGAAGGAACAGACGAGTACCCCAATGACCCGGAGTCCATCCATTATGTGCATTATGATTGCAGCAGACTTTTTGTGGAGGGAACGGACTTGCCGTTTTTTGCAGACCGGCTTTTTGCAAACCGGTTGATCAGTTTCGTTAAAGCGTTTAAAAGCAGCGCCCAGCAGAATAAAATCTATATTTTCGAAGGTCCCCACGGGTGCGGTAAAAGTACATTTCTGAACAACCTTTTGGATAAATTCCAGGAATATTCGAACTCACCTTCGGGAATCCGCTATGAAACCATCTGGCGTTTGAACTGGAAGATTCTCATGGGATCAACCTCAGACGACAAACTCTCCATTTTTGAAAAAATTATTCAAATGGAGGAAGACCGGGCTTTAAAACAGATGGAAGAAATAAAGACGAGTTTGCGGGAAGCTCCTGCAGAAGAATATGTTGAACTGCCTTGCCCTTCCCACGACCATCCCATTCTCATGATTCCCAAAGACCAGCGTCGGGCCTTCCTGGATGACCTATTTGAAAATGACGAATTCAAATACAAGCTCTTTACGGAAAAGGAGTACGATTGGGTTTTTAATGACATGCCCTGCACAATCTGCAGTTCCATTTTCCAGTCCCTGATGAATCGGCTGAAAAACCCCATGCATGTGTTCAAAATGATTTATGCCAGGCCCTATGAAATGAACCGGAGGCTGGGGGAGGGGATTACGGTTTTCAACCCCGGGGATGAAGCCCTGGTGAACCGGGTGACCACCAACCAGATGCTTCAGAGCCGGATCAACGCCATATTGAAGGACAGCAATAAGGTCCTGTATATCCATTCTCCCTATGCCAAAACCAACAACGGGATTTATGTGATCATGGACATCAAATCCCATAACACGGATCGGCTCATCAAACTCCACAATATTATCAGCGAGGGGGTTCACAAGGTTGAATACATCGAAGAAAATGTGAATTCTCTTTTCATCGCTCTAATGAACCCGGAGGATAAAAAAAATATTCAGGACTTCGCCTCTTTTTCGGATCGAATCGAATATATCAAAATTCCTTATATTCTTGACCTGCATACGGAAACCGAGATCTACCGGAATATTTTCGGCAAACACATCGATTCGGCGTTTTTGCCCATGGTTTTGGAAAACTTTGCCCGGGTTATTCTCTCCTCACGGCTGAATCTAAGATCCAGAGTCCTCTGGGAGTGGATCGGGAATCCGGAAAAATACGCCTTGGTGTGTGATGAAAATCTTCAGCTATTGAAAATGGAGATTTATTCCGGACGAATTCCGCCATGGCTTACGGAAGAGGATCGCAAACGCTTCACGGCCAAGCGTCGAAGGGATATTATCGGGGAATCGGAATTTGAGGGGATCCAAGGGTTTTCAGGGCGGGATGCCATCACCATATTCAGTCAATTCCTTTCAACCTACGTGAAAAATCAGGAACAAATCACCATGGGAACCCTTTACAATTTTTTTACCAAATACCGCAAAGACTTGGGTGATGCTCTCCCCAGAGGATTCATGGAAGCCCTGACACGCATGTATGACTACACGGTTCTTCAGGAAGTGAAGGAGTCTCTCTACTATTATAATGAAGGCCAGATCACTCGGGATATTCAGAATTATATCTTTGCTACGAATTTTGAATCAGGGGTTACCGAGATCTGTAATTATACGGGGGATAAGCTTCATATCACCGATGAGTATTTTGAGGGCATGGAAAATTATTTGCTGGGATCGAATACGGAACATGAAGCCAGGGTTGGGTTCCGAAAAGAAATCCAGAAACAGTACACCAACACGACCCTTACTCGGGAAATACTCATGGAGGGCAAATCCATGGGCGAGACTCGCCTTTTCCAGGATTTGCATGAACGGTATGTGCGGAACCTCAAGGAAAAGGTCTTGGAACCCTTTCTTGAAAATGAAAATTTCAGGCGAGCCATAAAGGATTGGGGAACGGAAAATTACAGGGCCTATGACAGCAAGATTCGCAATGATGTGGATTTCCTCATCGCAAACCTCTGCAAAAAATTCAAATACAATCGAAAGGGTGCCAGAACCATCTGCATGTATGTCATGGATCGGAACCTTGCCATTGCTTACCCCGAGATTTAGGGCTGCACATCGTTCTATCCAGTGGTCTTAGAAACCATTTGATTTTTTATTGAGCTTGTCATTTCTCTGTACCGTGCTATATGCTTTCGGGATATATTTCTCGAAAGGTTTAAGCATGAACATCCTGAAGCGCCTAAAACAATCCTCCCGCGAACTGATTCTGTTTGCCGTGGCAGCACTGGTGCTGGGCATGGCCTTCAGCATCGTGGATTCGACCTTTAATAACTTTCTCAATGATAAATACTCATTAACCGGTTTCCAGCGATCCTTTCTTGAATTTCCGCGCGAATTGCCGGGCTTTCTGGTGGTGTTCGTTTCAGCGGCCCTCTCTTTTTTATGCTCCCGGCGGCTGAGTGCTTTGGCTATGGTATTGGCTGCCATCGGCGCCATCTTGATCGGATTTGCCTCACCCGGCTACAAAATGATGGTGCTCTGGCTTTTCATCTACAGCCTGGGTCAGCATCTCTTCATGCCCCTGGCCTCGACCATCGGCATGGAGTTGGCGCGGGAAGGCCAGGATGGGAGACGTTTGGGACAGTTGAACGCCATTCGCAATGCCGCGGCCATCCTGGGCAGTTTTCTGGTGTTTCTGGGATTTCGATATTTCGGGTTCACCTTTGAGCACACCTTTACCATTTCAGCGGCTTTCCTGCTTCTGGCAGCTGTTCTGATCTACAACATGGCCCCTGAAAAGACGGTCACCCGGCGCGGCTACCTTCAATTGCACAAGGAGTACAAACTTTATTATGCACTGAATGTCATTTCAGGGGCACGCAAGCAGTTGTTTATCACCTTTGCCCCATGGGTTCTGGTGCAGGTATTTGAGCAGCCCACCCAGATCATGGCCACCCTGTTTACCATTGGCGGGGTGATCGGAATTCTCTTTCAGCCACTCCTCGGATGGGCGGTGGACAAACTCGGTGAGCGCTTCGTGCTTTCCGCTGAGGCGGTGGTGCTGATATTCGTCTGTTTCGGCTATGGATTCGCCAAATTCCTGCTGCCGTTTAAGGCGGCTTTTCTGGTGGTTTGTGTTTGTTTCCTGCTGGACCAGATGATTTTCTCCGTGGGCATGGCCCGGGCCACGTATATGAAAAAAATCGCCAAAGACCCGGCAGATATTCAGCCGGCCTTGACCGCCGCCGTGACCATTGATCATATCTTTTCGATCTCCGCTGCTCTGGCAGGGGGGCTGGTTTGGAGCGCCTTTGGCTTTCAATACGTCTTTATGATGGGAGCGGTACTGGCTCTGATCAATTTCTTCACCGCCCTTCGAGTGCGAATTCCAGACCCGATGGCAGAACATAAATAATTCCATGGGGTCGATAGCTTCCGGGGCTTTTAATAAGCGGCAGGGAGTTTTGCCTTTTCCATAACCTGTCGAATGATTTCAGCAAGGTCGCTTTTCTCAACGGGTTTCATCACAAAAGCGGCTATCCCCAATTCTTTTGCCTTGTGCTCATCCAAAAGTGCGCTGTATCCCGTGCTGATGATGATTGGGATATCCTTCCTGAATTTCTGAACTTTTTCAGCCAGTTTGACCCCGGTCATCTGGGGCATGGTCATGTCCGTAATCACCAGGTCGAAATCATCCGGATGAAGCATAAACGCCTCCAGAGCCTTCAACGGATTCGTGAAAGCGACAACCTCATAACCGAATCGTTCCAGCATGCGTCCGGTCATGTTGGCAATGGTTTCCTCGTCATCGACAAAAAGGATGGTTCCTGAAGCCTTGCGGGTGAATTTGATGGTTTCTTCTTTGATCACGGGTTTTGATTTAACCAATGGGAAATATAATGTGAATTTGGTTCCATGGCCGGGCTGGCTATCCACGATGACGGCACCACCATGGGTTTTTACAATGCCGTGGACCACCGCCAAGCCCATTCCTGAACCTTTTTCCACGGATTTTGTTGTGTAGTAGGGTTCAAATATTCGATCCAAATGATTCTGCTCAATTCCAGGGCCAGTGTCACCTATGGATATCTTAAGATAATCCCCGGCGGGTAAATCCACAAAATCGTTTGCTGAATCTGCGGAAATCGATTGGGTTGCAACGGTGATGTCAATATGTCCCCCGGTTTTCTCCATGGCCTGGGCAGCATTGGTGAATAGGTTCATAAGAACTTGATTGATCTGGATAGGGTTGGTCAGAATAGTGAGTTCTGTTTCCGGAAGGTGCTGATGGAGTTCGATGAAGGATGGAATGGTGGAGCGTAATAATGAAAGAGAATTTTTGATCACCGAAACAGCGTCCATGGGACTGAGGTCATGTTTGGTGTTTCTGGAGAACTCGAGGAGTTGTTTTACAATCCCTGCTGCTCTAAGACCTGCAGCTTTAATATCTTCGAGCATCTCAAGGGCGGGGTTGGGATTTGGAAGCAATTCCATCGCCAGTTCCGTATTCCCGATGATCATATAGAGGATGTTATTAAAATCATGGGCAACACCTCCTGCCAGTGTACCGATGGATTCCATTTTCCGGGCTTGTTGGAGTTGCGCTTCAAGATTGGTCCTTTCCATCTCAAATCGCTTGCGTTCGGAAATATCAACCAGCGCTCCTCTCATGCCAACAACTTTACCTCCTTTGGATATGGCTCTGCTGGCCGAGCGCATCCATTTGGATTCACCGGATTTTAATACAATCCGATACTCCGCTGCTTCAACCGTTCCAGAAAGCGCAGCTTTAAACCTGTCCAAAACAGAGGGCAGATCTTCCGGGCATATAAATCCCGAAAACATTTTCCCAACAACTTCTGATGGGGTATATCCCAAAAGAGGTTCTGCAACCGGGCTGATGTAAGTCAAAACGCCATCCAAATCTACTGAGAAAAGGATATCATTGATATTCTCAACCAGGTCTCGATACTTTTCTTCGCTTTCTTTAAGTTCCTTGGTAATCAGTTTCCGTTCTTCAATTTCATGGGTGAGCTTTTTGTTCGACTCTTGAAGTTCAAAGGTTCGTACATTGACAAGTTTTTCGATTTCCTCTTTTTGGGCGATTAACTTGGCTTCTGCGGATTTTCTTATTTCAACCTCGGTTTCAAGCTCAGAAATAAGATCGATATTTTCGTATTTCAATTGAATTGTAACTAAAACATTCTGATTCAGTCGCCTTGCCGTCAGGAACATGATCAGCCAGAAAAGCAAGAGCATGAACCCCATGGACAAGTGAATAGGATCGCCTATGAGAAAAAATCTTATGGCTAACGGGAGTAGCGCCAGAATGCTAAAGACGAGAAAAGCTCTTAATATGGATGAAAATATACCCACCGATCCGGCAACCATACCCCCTAAAACAAATGCAATAAAAGATTGATGCGCAATGGATTCCGTTGGGAATAGGAAGAGGGAGACAATCCCCCAGATGCCACCTGAAACAGCAATGGTGATGAGAAAATAATTTTTCCATCGATTTAAAGATGCAAGTGATCCTTCGAAATTTGTATAGGATTTTTGCAGGTGCAAACGGAGCAGGCTGATAGCAATGATCAGGGAAAGCCATATCAATAGCCTGGTTTTATCCCCCACCGGCCATAAAATTACCACCAGTATCGTCGCGTTGATCAGGTTTGCGACGGAGCCTAACACTGTGGATTCGGATAGCTTTCGGATTTTATCGACCAATAGTTTTTCTGATTTCAAGGGGTCGTCCACGGGCTCTTCCTTTTGTTCATTCATCGGGTCCGGTTCGCAAAAAGACTTCCGGTATAAGGATATTTAAATGGGTTGGGTTTATATGGGACTGTATGTCAATATTCCCTTTCATGTGGATGGAATTTTCATTCAACATTCAGGGGTAAGTCATGCGCTGTTAGAGAAAGAGAAAGGGAAAAAACAGGGTTGACAGCTCGGGCACTCATATAAAATTGATTTGATTTTATCAAGCCAATTGTTTGTTTTATTTTAAAAAAAACCATTCCGGAAAGCACTCTGATCCTGTGGGGAAGCTTCAAAAGCCTCAATCCGATGCCTTTTATGGTTTTTTGGCCTATCCGAAATATAAAGGCCCCGATTCAGAAAAACCAGAGAATCGAGGCCTTGAATTATTTTGGCGGTTTTGACAACCTATTCTTTTTCTTTGTTTGCCGCCTCAATGATTTTTTCGGTCAACTGGGATGGGACTTCATCGAAGTGAGAGAATTCCAGGGTAAACATTCCCCGTCCACCGGTGATTGAATTGAGATCCGGCGCATAGGTGAGGAATTCGGACATGGGAACATTGGCATTTATGATCTGGTTTTTGCCAGCGCTGTCCATGCCCAGAACTCTACCTCTTCGGCTGTTCAAATCCCCCATGATGTCCCCCATGAATTCATCAGGGGCTGTCACCGTCACCTTCATGACGGGTTCCAGTAGAACCGGATTGGCTAGTTCCGTAGCTTTTTTGAAGGCAAGTGAACCTGCAATTTTAAAGGCCATTTCAGAAGAATCCACCGCATGGTAGGACCCGTCATCCACCGTGGCCCTAAAGTCCACACAGGGAAAACCGGCCAGAACGCCTCTGATGCAAGCATCCCGAATGCCTTTTTCAACCGCCGGAATATAGGTTTTTGGAATTGAGCCTCCCACTATGGCATCCACAAACTCAAAACCTTCCCCACGGGGCAGGGGCTCAAACTGAACCCAGCAATCTCCGAATTGGCCATGACCGCCGGTTTGCTTTTTATGTCTTCCCTGAACCCTGACTTTTTTCTTGATGGTTTCTCGATAGGGAACCTTGGGGGTGGTTAAAAGAACATCCACATTGAATTTTCTTTTCAGCTTTTCAATAGTTGCCTCGATATGCACCTGCCCCATGCCGGATAAAAGCGTTTGCTTGGTTTCGGCATTTCTTTCAATTTTAAGGGCCTGGTCTTCTTCCAGCAGTTTGGCCAGGGAAGATACGATTTTGTCTTCATCTCCCTGGGATTTGGGCTGAACCGCAAAGGTCATGATGGGGGGCATGGGTTCCGAACATTGGTAAAGAATCTTGTTGTCCTCATCACATAAGGTATCCCCGGTGACCGTTTCCTTGAGTTTTGCAACAGCCACGATGGATCCTGGCCCCGCACCCTTGGCGGGTTTTTGCTCTTTGCCGGCAATGGAAAGGAGTTGATTAAAACGTTCCCGAACCTCTTTTTTGGAATTATAAAAATTTCCGTCCGAGCCCAGGCTTCCGGAAACGACCCTCATAATGGATAGGCGGCCAGCAAAGGGATCTGCTATGGTTTTAAAAACAAAGGCTGAAAAAGGTCCGTTGGGATCAGGCGATCTTTCAATTTGAGATTCATCCTTGGGGTTGATTCCTTTTTTTGGCGCTCGGTTGGTGGGGGAGGGCATGCAGTCTGCAATAAGATTCAACAACAGGTCAAGGCCTATATCTTTTGTGGCTGAACCGCAAATAATAGGGATAATGGACCTTGCCAAGATTCCCATTTTAAGGGCTGCTTTTATTTCTTCATCCGTCAGGACCTCCCCTTCAAGGTATCTTTCCATCAGGGCATCATCCGCCTCAACAATGGTTTCAACCAGGGCTTCCCTCTGGGTTTGCGCGTCATCCAGAAGATCCTTGGGAATCTCTCCTTCAACGGCCTTCCCGTTGTCGGCATAGGTGTAGGCCTTCATGTTAATCAGATCCACCATGCCTTTAAAATTGGCTTCAGATCCGATGGGAATCTGCAGGGCCACCGGTCTGGGCTCCAGACTGGAAACCGTATCTTCCATGGTTCTATTAAAATCAGACCGCTCCCTGTCCATTTTATTCACAAAGATGATGCAGGGCATATTCAGATCGTTGGCAAACCCCCAGGCCAACTCGGATTGGACCTTAACGCCGTCTATGGCATCAATCACCAGAACGGCTCCATCCGCCGCCTGGACGCACATTTTGGTATCCGTAAAGAAATTCTGGTCGCCTGGTGTATCGATAATGCTAATGGTATGATTTTTCCATGGGAACTGATGAAAACCGCTGCTGATACTCGTCCGACGTTTGAGCTCTTCAGGTTCGAAATCCATAACGGTATTGCCTTCTTCAACACGCCCAAGTCTCGTGGTTATGCCGGTTTTGTACAGCATCATCTCAGCCATGGATGTCTTGCCGGAGCCACCGTGGCCAATGATTACGATGTTTCTCAATTTATCTGCGGTATCCGTCATGTACACTCCTCTCTACGATTTTTATTTTATTATCGCGCCACAAACAAGACCTCTAAAATTTCTTCAAGTATATGCAATATCAAAAAAAATCAAGGTAAAAATCCTGAATATACAGGGTCGAAGCCTTTCTCAACCATTTGCAAAACAATGGAATGCAAAAGTATTTACCCAAGGTTAAATTCGTTTTTTTGCCTTTATTCTGCAAGTGTCAAGGAAATCAGAAATTCCTTATTCCCCTTGGCCCCCAGTACAGGGGAGGGGATGATGGATTCGCAAAACAATCCTTGGGATGAAAAAAACAGGGGCAACTCTTCAAGTACTTTCTGCTGCAATTCCGAATCCCTGACGATGCCGCCTTTACCGACTTTGCCTTTGCCCACTTCAAACTGGGGCTTGATCAGGGCCACAATTCGGGAGGGTTTTTTCATGAATTTCAAAGTCGCCGGGATGACGATTTTCAGGGAGATGAAAGAAACATCAATACAGGCAAAATCAACCAGGCAGGGCAGGGCATCATCCGGAAGATGTCTGATATTGGTTCTCTCCAGAACCAGAACCCTGGGGTCATTTCGTATTTTCCAGGCCAGTTGACCGTACCCCACATCCACAGCAAAAACTTTTGAAGCGCCTCTTTGAAGAAGGCAATCGGTAAAACCACCGGTGGATGCGCCAACATCAAGACAAATCAAATCTTTAACGTCGATGTTGAATTCACTAAGCGCCGAATCCAGTTTGAGCCCGCCCCGGCTTACAAAAGGGAGGTCGTCTCCCTTGAGAATGATTTCCGCATGGACGTGGATGAGTGTCCCCGGTTTGTCCACCGGTTCATGGTCAACCAGAATTCTTCCTGCAAGGATCAATGCCTGGCTTCGCTGTCGGCTCGAAGCCAGGTTTTTTTCAACCAGCAGCAGGTCCAGGCGTTTTTTTTGAGTCGACATGCGTTTAACCGGAAGAAGCTTGAACTAAGGCTTTAGCGGTGTTTGAAATATTTTCCGCAGTCAGGCCATATCGGGTTCTCAGAATAATCTGGCTGCCGTGTTCAACAAAAACATCCGGAATTCCGATTCGTGTTAATTGAAATCCGGACATTCCGTTTTCATTCAGGCATTCAAGAACAGCGCTTCCGAATCCTCCCTGCAGGACATGTTCTTCTACTGTGATGACTCTTGGGATCTTATGGACAGCCGAACAGATCAGTTCTGCATCCAGAGGCTTCACAAAACGACAGTTGATCACAAAAGCCGAGATCTGTTCAGCCGATAGCAAGTCCCTGGCGGCCAAAGCTTCCGAAACCATTCCGCCAATGGCCAGAATCAAGATATCCGTTCCTTCCGCCACAACCTCAGCCTTCCCGATGGGAAGGGCCTGAACCGGATGGACCAGAGGGGTCCCGATTCCACGTCCTCTGGGATATCGAAATGCAATCGGCCCCTTATCATAGTTCAAAGCTGTTTCCACCATTTGCGCCAATTCGTTTTCATCTTTTGGTGCCATGACCACCATGTTGGGCAAATGTCGCAGAAATGCAAAATCAAATAATCCGTGATGGGTGGGCCCGTCTTCCCCCACAATGCCGCCCCGGTCAATGGCGAATCTCACCGGCAGGGACTCTATGCAAACATCGTGAACAATCTGATCATAAGCCCGTTGTAAAAAAGTGGAGTACACCGCCACCACGGGTTTCATTCCTTGGACTGCCAGTCCGGCAGCAAAGGTTACACCGTGCTGCTCGGCAATTCCCACATCAAAAAAGCGCTCGGGGAATTTTTCAGCAAATAGCCCTAGACCGGTGCCCTCGGGCATGGCTGCTGTAACAGCCACAATCCTGTCATCGATTTCAGCCGATTCCACCATCCGGTCTCCAAAAACCTGGGTATAGGTTGGAATGGCGCTTTTATTTCCACAGGAGTTTCCAGTGGTGATTTCAAAAGCTCCGACTCCGTGAAAGTAGACTGGATTTTTTTCTGCCGGGGGGTAGCCTTTCCCTTTTCGGGTTCTCACATGAAGTAGAACAGGCTCCTTCAATTCTTTGATATTGATTAGAATATCGATCAAATGATCGATATTGTGACCGTTGATGGGTCCAAAATATTCAAAATCAAAAGCTTCAAACAACATGCCCGGGGTGATGAAAGCCTTGAAGGATTCTTCGGAACGTTTGGCCAGTTGATAAACATCGGTTCCGATACCCGGAAGGGATTTTAAAAAATCACCGAAATTCTTCCTGAAATTCTGAAGGGATTTTGCGGAAAGCGTACGGCTTAAAAAAGAGGATAGGGCGCCAACATTGGCTGAAATGGACATATCGTTGTCGTTTAAAATTACGATCAAGTCCTTGTGAATATCGCCGGTTTGATTCAAGCCCTCATAGGCAAGTCCGGCGGTCATGGACCCGTCACCGATCACCACAACAGCTTTTGCATCCGTATTTTGCATGCGCATGGCACTCGCCATGCCAAGACCCGCTGAAATGGAAGTGCTGCTGTGGCCTGTGGTAAAGGCATCATGGGGGTTTTCACTCATTTTTGTGAACCCGGAGATCCCCCCGTGTTGTCTGAGGGAATGAAACTGATCCCGGCGTCCTGTGATGATTTTATGGGCATAGGACTGATGTCCTACATCCCAGATGATTTTATCCTTGGGGGATTCAAAAACATAATGAAGGGCGATGGCCAGCTCAACCGCCCCGAGGCTGGAGGCCAAATGCCCGCCTGTTTTTGAAACCACATTGACGATCAGGTCTCTGATTTCGCTGGACAGCTTGACCAGTTCTTTTCTTGAAAGAGTCTTAAGGTCTCGAGGGTTGTTGACGCGGTCGATGATCCCCAATTTATCTGAAATCCCTTTATTTATTCCGATGGATGATATAGAGCGCAATTTCTCTCAAAGGATCGGCTTTAGTATCAAATTGCGCAAGGGCATGCAATGCGTTATTCACAAGTTCATAGGCGTAGGTTTTTGAGCGCTCAATACCCAGGAGGGAAGGGTAGGTGCATTTTTTCCGCTCAAGGTCGCTTCCAACAGCTTTGCCCAATAAATCCGGGTCACCTTCAATGTTCAGCAGATCATCCATGACTTGAAAGGCCAAGCCGATGTGATCGGCATATTTTTTAAGGGCGCCCATTTGGTTTTGATCCGCATGCCCCAGAATGCCGCCTGAGACCACAGCCGCGCGAATCAAAGCTCCTGTCTTAAGGCGGTGAGTTTCCTCAAGGGCTTCCAGAGAGACAATCTTTCCCTCATTTGCCAGGTCATGCATCTGGCCCATGACCATTCCCTCATATCCTGATGCCTCTGAAATCAAATGAATGATCCTCATACAAGCTTGCGCATATTCCGGTTCCCCGACCCCGATTTCCGCGAGAAGCCCAAAAGCATGGGTCAAAAGTGCATCGCCCGCCAGGATGGCGGTGGCCTCATCAAATTGAACATGGCAGGTGGGTTTTCCTCTTCTTAGTGTATCATTGTCCATGGCAGGGAGATCATCATGAATCAGGGAATAGGTATGAATCAGCTCAAGGCTGGAGGCGAATTTCAAAATCGTGGGGTTTGCAGTCACACCAAGGGCTTCCAGAGACGCAAGACAGAGGATGGGCCTTATTCTTTTTCCGCCGGCAAGCAGTGAATAGTACATGGCCTGAATCAAACGATTCGATGTCCCATGGGGGGGCTCGGAAAAAATATTCTTGAGAGTGTTGTTTATAACATTCTGTTTTGAATGAAGATAGTCATTTACATTCAGCATGGCACTTTTATCCGGAATCGCTTGGGTTTCATAAATCTCCGGCGGAGGAATCAAGTTCATCATCAGAAAAGGGGGTTTCGATGATTTTATTGTCATTGTTTTTCATGAGAAGGGTGACTTTCTTTTCAGTTTCATCCAGGATTTGTGAACAACATTTGGACAATTCCACGCCTTCTTCAAATTTTTTCATGGCTGATTCAATGGGGATGTCCCCGGACTCCAATTCCGCCACAATCTTTTCCAATTGTTTAAGAGACTGCTCAAAGGTTTTCTTGGCCATTTGATATTTTCCTTTCAACACGACAAATCATGCTTCCCCTTGCCAGCATAACATCAACCTGCCCATGAAGAGCCACGTCATCAGGAGAGCGAACAATATTGCCTTCCGGAAGAGCACGGGTTATGGTGTAACCCCTTTGGAGAATGGCTTTGGGATTCAAGGCATGAAGTTGGGCATGAAGTTGATCCAGGTGGTTTTTGTTTTGAGTATTCAATTTAATGATGAATACTTGAAGCTTATTGTTTAATTGCTCAAGCTTAAATTTAACTTTTATCGTGCCTTTAACCGGGTTGTGTGACACCAGGGATTCGGAGATCCATTTCAATTTTTCCTTATTGCCTTTGATAAATCTTACCATGCACAAGGCAATTCTATTTTGGTAATCATCCACTCTTAAGATTAAATCCTGAATGGTTTTGCGGGGTTTTGGTAAACGACTTGAAACCTGTTTCAGATGGTTTCTGCAATCTCGAATATAACCGAGCATCTGCCGGTTCAACTGATTTTGAAGGCTTGAAATCTGAAGAGTCAGTTCGTTTCGAACCGGTACGGCCAGTTCAGCCGCCGCAGACGGAGTAGGAGCTCTGAGGTCTGCAACAAAGTCTGCAATGGTGAAATCCGTTTCATGTCCCACGGCGGATATGACAGGAATCTGCGAGTGATAAATGGATCGCGCCACTTCCTCTGAATTAAAGGGCTGCAAATCTTCCAGAGAACCGCCGCCTCTGGCCAGAATAATAAGATCGGAATCCCTCCTTGCGTTTAAAATCCGAAACGCTTCTACAATCTCCGAAACAGCGCCTTGCCCCTGGACCTTAACCGGAAGGATTTCCATGGGCATATTGGGAAACCTCCTCTGGACAATGGTGATAATATCATGAACCACGGCTCCGGTGGGTGAAGTTACGAGGCTAATTTTTCTCGGTAAATATGGGATGATTGTTTTATGATTCTGGTCGAATAAACCATCCTTTTTCAGGCGATCCCTTAACTGTTCATAGGCGATCTGTAGAGCGCCTATGCCCTTGGGTTCTAAATATTCAAGGATGATCTGGTAGGTCCCCCTGGGTTCATAGACACTGATCCGGCCCAGTCCCATAATGTGCAGGCCATCCTCAAGTTCAAAATGGACCCCTCGATTCTGATTGCGAAACATCACTGAAGCGATCTGGGCATTTTCATCCTTCAAAGTAAAATAATAATGGCCTGACGAGGGTTTTCTGAAATTGGACACTTCGCCGGAGATCCAGATAAACGGGAATTCGGATTCAAGCAGGACCTTGATGGAAGTGGTCAGCTCAGAAACGGTATATATACGTCTTTCAAGGGATGAAAGAGTTGAAGGTGTGGTTTTAACCATGAAACGGAAATAGCACAGTTGGGGTGTGGATTCAATTAAATCCTTTTTTATGGAGTGGACGTCCTTGATGAACACTCTTGGGGTGCTTTATCGTTGCAGTGTCTGATAAGGTGTATTATGTAAACTAATAACAGGCAAAGTGGGAAAACCAAGAAACAAATAAGGTCCCCTCTCTCTTTTACCCTTTTTCATGCAATTCATCGGAAGTGGGCAAAGGGGTATTTAGAAGTTCACGAATGGCGGGTACCACAAAAACGGTTTCGTGTTTTTGTTCAGACAAACACTCTGAAAGAATCTCAATTTTTTCCTTGAGTTTTTTGTGTTTGTCCATGATGAAAAAATCCCGGCCTTTAATTTTACAAAGACCGCTGTTAACATGAATTCCCGCCTTCCTTAAATTTTCCTCCTTTACGGTAATATCGAGTTTTTCAGCCAGATTAATCAATTCTTTGTAGATCTGCTCGGGTTTCATGCATCACGCTCCGGTTCATCATTAGAAGCAAATTCTTTTCGCACAAAATTCTTTTAGCACTTGTAAATAGGTCTTTTACTGTTATATTATTGGTTGTTTTAATACAACGTTGAACTTTTTCAATAGGGAGGTTTTTTTATGATGCAAACAGCCATACCACAAACCAGGGTTCAGGTTCAAGTCAATGAATTTATTCGGAGTGTTTACAACTGGATGACCGTTGGTTTGGCCTTGACAGGTTTCATGGCCTATTATGTGAGCCAGAGCCAAGCCATGCTTCAATTGATTTTCGGAAACAAACTGGTCTTTTTTGGCTTAATTATCGCGGAGCTGGGCATGGTGTTTTATCTGAGCGCCAGGATTCAGAAGCTTTCCGCTTCAACGGCCACGGCTCTTTTTACCGGGTATGCGGCCTTGAACGGCGTGACTCTTTCCTGCATATTCATTGTTTATTCAGGAACATCCATTACCTCAACGTTTTTCATCTGCTCGGCCATGTTCGTTGCTTGCAGTGTTTATGGAATGGTCACCAAAAAGGATCTGACGTCCTTTGGCGGGTTTCTTTCCATGGGCCTGATAGGGATCATCATTGCCTCGGTCGTTAATCTTTTCCTGAAAAGCTCCGGCCTGCACATGATTATAAGCTATATCGGGGTTTTTGTATTTGTGGGCCTAACCGCCTATGACACCCAGAAGCTTAAAACCATGGCCATGAGCCAGCCCGATGGACTGGATGGGGCCGTCGTAAGGAAAGGCGCCATATTGGGGGCCTTGACCCTGTACCTTGATTTTATCAACCTCTTTTTGATGTTGCTGAGAATTTTAGGAGACAGAAGATAACGATTCTACCGTCAGAATCCGGAATATAGAAAATTGCTTCCGGGTTCTGACGGATAGGTTTTTGTATTGTTTTTCAACCGATGGCTTTCCGAACGGCTTCCGCAATTTCACTGGCGTAAGCACTTGTTTTATCGCGGGTTGGTCCCTCCACCATAACACGGCACATGGCCTGTGTACCAGAATATCTTACAAGTACCCTTCCCTTTTGCCTCAATTGGGCTTCTATAGAGGATATGGCTTTCTGAATTTCCGGAACCAACTTAAGATCCGGCTTTGTTTTGACATTCACATTGATGAGGATCTGCGGAAAGATTTTCATCTCCTCTGCCAATACGGAAAGGGGCTCTTTTCCCGACAATACGGATTCAATGAGTTTCAAGGCGGTCAGAATTCCATCCCCGGTGGTGTGGTGTTTGAGGAATATGGTATGCCCCGAGTCTTCACCTCCCAGAACTGCGCCCATGGCCTTCATTTTTTCCATGACGTGACGGTCGCCCACATCAGCAGCCACAATGGTTATGCCGGCTTCAGCCAGACCTTCCTTTAAACCCAGGTTGCTCATGACCGTGCTCACCACTAAATTATTGTTCAGCAGCCTTTGTTTTTTAAGGGCTTTAGCGCAAACAAACAGGATTTGATCACCAGTGAGAATGGTTCCTTTTTCATCCACGGCAATCAAACGGTCTCCATCGCCATCAAAAGCAAGACCCATGTGAGCCCCGGTTTCAAGGACTTTCTTCCGTAGGGTCTCAGGATGCTGAGACCCGCAATGATCATTGATATTGGTACCGTCCGGATGAACAAATAGGGAGGTAACCTTTGCTCCAAGTTCCATAAACAATTTTGGTGCTACCTTATGGGTAGCGCCATTTGAGCAGTCCAGAACAAGAGCCATGTCTTTTAATGAAAAATCACGGGGCAGAGCCTTCTTTAAAAAAGAAACATACCGTCTTTCATAGCCGTTTAAACGGGTAACGTTTCCGGTATTACGGATACCTGAAGCCATGTTTTTTAGTTTTTCATTAAAAAGCAGGGCCTCGATTTCATTTTCCTTTTCAAGGGAAAGCTTGAATCCTTCCGAATCGAATATTTTTATGCCATTGTCTTCATAGGGGTTGTGAGAGGCGGAAATCATGATGCCTGCCATGGACCCGGAGCTTTTCACCAGAAAGGCGACCCCTGCTGTCGGAAAGGTGTCCAGGACACAGGCATCCACCCCCATGGCACAAATTCCTGAAGCGCACGCATGGGCCAGCATATCCCCTGAAATCCTTGGATCTTTTCCAATCACAATGGAATTGTTTTTTCCTGTATTCTTAAATAAATACGCCACGGCTTTGCCCACTGCCACGGCGGTTTCCACCGTGATGGGGTCTTCATTTGCCACCCCTCGAATGCCATCTGTGCCGAACAATTTTCCCATAGGAACATCCACCTCGGAAATCTTTCATTTTTTCAATTTTATGTCCAGTTTAACGCAAGTCCCCCATGGATGGAATATGCTTTATGCTACTATCCACCACTTCATCCACAATGCCCTGGAGCCATCGGGTTCCGGTTTTCCTCTGATGCTCCTCCAGATCTCGAATGACGGTTAGGTAATCGTCACCCTTTTTCTTTTTTGCGTCCGTGATTTCTGAAAGAAACCGGTCCTGAGTTTCTTGATTTCCTCTTATTTTAGAAAAGTCCTGAAGAAAGCCTTGGATCTCCGGCCATTTCTGATGAATCTCAAATTTTTGAACGATAAGAGGATGGTTTTTATTCCCGGTGAGATCCTGATAGAGCTTTGCTGATGCAGGCAGTTTATCACAAAATAAACCGAGTCTTGTAATGCGTTCCATGATATTTAGGTTTAAGGTTTCAATGCATCCCTGAAGAAGAAGATCCGGGGACTCAGTAGAGGTGAACAAAACCCGCACATGGGCATACCATTGGGATAAGGCGACAAGATTGCCGATATATATAAGGTTGTTTTGAATAATTCTTTTTACACTTCGATACAGGCCAGCCGTATAATGGGTCATCATATCCTTGGGCTGCCCCGCAAGGATCATTTTATCCGGAATCAGCGCGTCTTTTCGATAAATGGAGCCTGCGGCAATGACCGTTCCAAAGGCGATTCGACAAGGCCCCACGAGCCCACCCTGCCCCCCCAGGAAAATAGGATTTTCACTGAGCATGACTCCTTGGGGAACATCTCCCAGGAGCGAAGGCGTGGCCTTGTCCTGATTCGGGGTGTAATTAAAATGGATATAGGAACTGCCCACTTCGCTGTGATTCTTTCGACTTGTGCCTCCTGACATGAGGCAATCGCAGAAATTAATCAGGCTTCCAAGGGTTACATAGGGAAAAAGGATGGTCTGTTTCAATCCCACGGTATGGGCGATGCTCGCCATTTCTTCCAGAAGCGTTCCCTCACGAATATGGGCACCTGAACCAACCTGTGCCTTTTTAAGAAAAACCGATTGTTTGAAAAATCCTCCGGCCAGTGTCGTCTGGGGCCCAACATAGCAGTTTTCAAGGGTTGCCGGTCCTTCTGAACCGATCCGAGCCCCTTGAAGAATCAAGGTGGAAGAACCCGATATCTTGCTACCCGCATGGATAATCACATGGTCTCCGGATATTCTTTCGGGAATCACTTCATCACCGATTTCAACACTTTGTGGCTCTGGAATGATCACGCCTTTTTGAATTAAAATTTCCTTGGTGGATAGCTTTTGAGTTTTCATATTTTCTATCGTTTTATGGGGTACATGGATTGTTTATCAGGTATGGAAATAAAATTGAAACATCTGGTGTTTATTAACAAATATGAACATCAAGGGCAATGATATTGTCGGGATTCAGGAAAAAGGATCAACGTCATTAAATGTTTGGAAAATTTCTTATAAAAATGTTAAATGTTCAATACTTCAA
>VMSV01000069.1 GCA_013791935.1 Desulfobacteraceae bacterium
CCACCGTCAATCCTCATTTCGGCGCCTGTAGAAACCCCCGCTCTTTGGATCGGATTGCTGGAGGGTCTTCCGGCGGCTCTGCCGCTGCCCTGGTGGCCGGACTTTGCATGGGATCTCTGGGGAGTGATACGGGTGGCTCCATCCGCATCCCCGCATCCCTTTGCGGGTGCGTTGGGCTAAAACCCACCTATGGCCGTGTCAGTGTCCGGGGGGTCATCCCCTTGAGCTGGAATCTGGACCATGCCGGGCCCATGGCCCGCAATGTTATGGATGCGGCTCTTCTTTTTCAGGCGATTGCCGGACATGATCCCTTGGATCCCTACTCCGTGGACAGGCCCGCGTACGATACCTGTTCATCCATTGCAACCGGGGTGAAGGGTTTGAAAATCGGGTTGGCAAAAGGCGATTTTTTCTCGGAAAAAACCGATCCGGGAGTTGTTCAAGCCATTGACGAAGCGGCCAAGGTGTTTCAAAACCTGGGTGCGAATGTTTTTGCTGTTGATTTTTCCCATGCCCGGGAGGCCTCCGGTGCAAACGGGATGATGACGGTGAGTGATGCGGCGGCATTCCACGAAGAACGGATTAAGAAGCATCCGGGGGGATTTGGTAAAGACGTGCGGGAGCGTCTCCAAATGGGTGTTGCCGTGACTTCAACCCAATACATTAAGGCCCGTCGGTCCCAGTCGATCCTCCGTCACAAATTCATACGGTTTTTTGAAGATTATGATCTACTCCTGACGCCCACCACACCCGTTCCCGCACCCCATATTGTCGGCCCGAATGCCGTGGAACAGGCGGCCATGCTGACTCGATTCACCGCCCCTTTCAATCTCACCGGCCTTCCGGCCATTTCCATCCCCTGTGGATTTACGGCGAATCAGCTGCCCGTGGGCCTGCAAATCATCGGACCGCCCTGGTCGGAAGCAAAAATTTTTCAGGCCGCTTATGCGTTTGAACGGGAAACCGCACATGAGGAAGGGTGAACCTGTTTCGGTTTATTCTTCCAGGCTTACCTTAACCGGCCCTGTGGCAGCCAATCGGGACCGTCCTGGCAGGAGGAAAACCAGGGGAACGGTGCAAAGGAATAAAAGCCCGAAAATCCATGACGCGTCATTGTAGGCCAGCATGATGGCCTGCCGACTCACAAGCCGGTTGATCAGAGATAGGGCGCCATAGGACAAGCCCTGGGCGTTGAGTCCCGTGCTGGTCAGAAGCCTTCCCACCGTGCGGCTGAATTCGGTAAACACCGGGTTGTAGGGATTGATATGCTCTACGAGATTGGCGCGGTGGATTTGATACCCCCGGGAGACGATGGTGGCGGCCAGGGCGTATCCGATGTTGCCGCCGACCTGCCGGGCCAGGGTATAGAGGCTTGTGGCATCGGTCATATCCGGCCGGTCTATGGTGGCAAGGGAAACCGTACTGATGGTGACGAACACAAAGGGTAAACCGACGCCCATGATCAACAGCACGGGGATAAGGTTCCAGAACCCAACGGAAAGCGA